>NZ_JBQCGS010000053.1:0-45832 GCF_051955415.1 Flexivirga sp. | reverse complement strand
AGAAACTTCGTGGGGTGGCTCAGCCGGGGAGGCGGAGCAGATGGGCGACCGCGCGGCCGACCTCGTGCGCGATGTCCATGGCGCGCACCGGCCCGCCGGGGTTGGCGCGGTCGCCTGCCACGCCGTGCGCCAGCGCAGCGAGGGCGCCGGCGCGCAGCGGGTCGAGGCCGGCGGCGAGCAGCGCGCCGCACACGCCGCCGAGCACGTCGCCGCTGCCGGCCGTGGCCAGCCAGGCGGGTCCGTCGGCCTGGGTGTGGATGGGCAGCCCGCTCTCGGTCGGCGGCACCACGGCGGTCACCGCGCCCTTGATCAGGACGGTGCACCGCATGCGGTCTGCGACGGCTCGGGCCACCACGGTCGGTGCCCGGTGCACGTCGTCGGCCGACAGTTCACCGCCGCCGGCGTCCCGCTGACCGGCCCCGGGCCGAGCGGCCGCCGGCAGATCGGACCGTCGGAGACCGATCCGCCGGGCGAGCCGCAGCAGTTCCCCGGCGTGCGGGGTGAGGAGGGTCGGCGCCGGCCGCGGACCGGCCAGCAGGTCGAGTCCGCCCGCGTCGAGCACCACCGGCAGGTCGGAGTGGAGGGCGTCGCGGGCGGCGGACAGCTGCTCCTGGGACGCGTCGTCGGGGTCCATGCCGGAGCCGATCAGCCACGCCTGCACCCGGCCGACACCGAACACTGCCTCGGGCACCGCCTGCCGCAGCAGGCCGGTGGGCGCGTCGGGACCGACATACCGCACCATCCCGACACCCGCCGTGACTGCTGCGGTCACCGACATCAGCGCGGCGCCGGTGTAGTGCTCTCCCCCGGTGATCACCCCGAGCACGCCGCGCGAATACTTGTCGTCGCCCGGGGCAGGCACCGGCCACAGTCCGGCGACGTCGGTGTGCGAGAACCGTTGCACCGCAGGGGTTTCCGGCTCCGGAACGCCGATGTCGAGCACCGTGAGCAACCCGTTCGCCTGCTCGGTCGCCGGCATGAGGTGAACCGGCTTGGCCAGGCTGAAGGTGACGGTCTCGTCGGCGTAGATCGCGTCGCTGCCGACCTCGCCGGCGGGGTCGGCTCCGGACGGGAGGTCGACGGCCAGCACGAGCGCATCGTCGGCGATGAGGTCGGGCAGGTCGCGCAGATGCTCCGGCAGGCCGGGGCGGCCGCCGATACCCAGGATGCCGTCGATGACCAGGTCCGCCGCAGCCAGCGCCGCACGTATGTCGGGTGCCGCCTGGCCGGTGCGCCATTCGAGCACGCCCGACCCGGCGTCGCGTGCCGCGGCCAGCGCCTGCTGGTGCGTGTGTGCGCCGACCAGGACCGCCACGACCTCCGTGTTGTCCGCGGCCAGCTGTGCCCCGGCATACAGCGCATCGCCGCCGTTGTCCCCGCTGCCGGCGAGCACCACCACCCGACCGGTGTGCTCCTCGGTCAGCCGCGCAGCGGCCACCCGGGCAAGCCCGGTCGCGGCACGCTGCATCAGCTCACCGTCGGGCAGTGTCGCCCGCACCGCGTCCTCGGCAGCGCGGACGGCGGGCACGTCATACGCCCGAAGCATCATGGGACTCCTCAGCTCTCGGCCACCACCACCGCGGACGCGATGCCCGCGTCGTGCGAGATGGACAGGTGCAACGAGCGTATGCCGAGCTCGTCCGCCCGTGCCCGGACCGACCCCTGGAGCTGCCACGACGGCTTGCCGACGGCGTCCTTGACGACGATCGCATCCGTCCAGTGAAGTCCCACCGGAGCGCCCAGCGCCTTGGCGAGGGCCTCCTTGGCCGCAAAACGGCCGGCCAGCGAATGCGGCGGAAGATCACGTTCGGACCCGGCGAAGAGTCGCTCCGTCAGCCGTGGCGTGGCCTCGAGCGTGGCGCTGAACCGCGCCACGTCCACCACGTCGATGCCGACGCCGACGATCACGGTGTCAGGCCGATCGAACAGCCGAGGGAGAGGGCGGGGATTCGGGGGTGCGACGCGGAGGAGAAACGTCGTGGGGTGCTCATTCCACCGTCACCGATTTGGCCAGGTTGCGCGGCTGGTCGACGTCCAGGCCCTTGGCGTTGGCCAGCTCCATCGCGAAGACCTGCAACGGCACCGCGGTCAGCAGCGGCTGCAGCATCGGCGACGTGCGCGGGACCCGGATCACTTCGTCGGCGAACGGCTCGACCGCGGTGTCGCCGTCCTGGGCGATGACGATGGTGCGCGCACCCCGGGCGCGGATCTCCTGGATGTTTGACACGACCTTGCCGTGCAGGCCGTGCGGCGTGTCCGGCCCGGGCACCACGATGAAGACCGGCTGTCCCGGCTCGATCAGTGCGATCGGCCCGTGCTTGAGCTCCCCGGCGGCGAAGCCCTCGGCGTGGATGTAGGCCAGCTCCTTGAGCTTGAGCGCGCCCTCGAGGGCGATCGGGAAGCCGACGTGCCGGCCGAGGAAGAGCACCGAGCGGGTGTCCGCCATGAAGCGGGCGATCTCCCGGACCCGGTCCAGGTTCTCCAGCACCTCGGCGATGCGGTCCGGCGCCTCCTGCAGCTCCGCGAGCACCGCGCGCGCGTCATCGGCATACGAATGCCCGCGCAGCCGCGCCAGGTAGAGCCCCAGCAGGTAGCAGGCGGTGATCTGGGCCAGGAAGCCCTTCGTCGAGGCGACGGCGATCTCCGGTCCGGCGTGCGTGTAGAGCACAGCGTCCGACTCCCGCGGAATGGTCGCGCCGTGGGTGTTGCAGATGGACACCGTCAGCGCACCCAGGTCACGCGCGTGCTTGACCGCCATCAGGGTGTCCATCGTCTCGCCCGACTGGCTGATCGACACCACCAGCGTGCGCCCGTCGACGATCGGGTCGCAATAGCGGAACTCGTGCGCCAGGGCCACCTCGACGGGGATGCGCGTCCAGTGTTCGATCGCGTACTTGGCGACCATGCCGGCGTATGCCGCGGTGCCGCACGCGACGAAGGTGATCCGGTCGACGTCGCGCAGCTGCTGCTCGGAGATGCGCAGTTCGTCGAGCACCAGCGCACCCGTCTCGTCGGTGCGGCCCAGCAGTGTGTCGGCGACAGCCTGCGGCTGCTCGTGGATCTCCTTCTCCATGAACCACTGGTGACCGCCCTTCTCGGCGGCCGCGGCGTCCCAGTCGACGTGGAAGGTCTTGCCCCGTGCCGGCTCACCGTCGAAACCGATGACGCGGACCTCGTCCGGCGTGATGGTGACGATCTGGTCCTGCTCCAGCTCCATCGCCTCGCGGGTGTAGCCGATGAACGCGGCGACGTCGGAGCCCAGGAAGTTCTCGCCGTCGCCGAGGCCCACCACCAGCGGGCTGTTGCGTCGCGCACCGACCACCACACCGGGCTGGTCCGCGTGTATGGCGAGCAGCGTGAAGGCACCCTCCAGCCGGGCCACCACCGCCAGCATCGCGGCGGTCAGGTCACCATCGTAGGCGCGCGCGAGCAGGTGGGCGACCACCTCGGTGTCGGTCTCCGAGGCGAAGTCGACGCCGGCCTCGGTCAATTCGGTGCGCAGTGCGTGGAAGTTCTCGATGATGCCGTTGTGGATGAGCGCCA
This sequence comes from Flexivirga sp., assembly GCF_051955415.1. NCBI lineage: Bacteria > Bacillati > Actinomycetota > Actinomycetes > Micrococcales > Dermacoccaceae > Flexivirga > Flexivirga sp. The sequence goes on along the minus strand of NZ_JBQCGS010000053.1, from coordinate 42,289 downwards.
GTTTGCCGTCCGGGCCGCCCAGGTGCGGGTGTGCGTTGGCGTCGGTGGGGCCGCCGTGGGTGGCCCAGCGGGTGTGGCCGATCGCGGTGCGCGAGGACTGCAACGGGTGCTGGTCGATGTCGCCGATCAGGTTGGCGAGCTTGCCCGCCCGCTTGCGGCTCTCGATTGCGTCATCCTCGACCAGTGCGATGCCGGCCGAGTCGTAGCCGCGGTATTCCAACCGCGCCAGACCCTCCATGACCACGGCCTGCGCCCGATCGCTGACCTGCGAGCCGACATACCCGACGATTCCACACATGGCGCCAATTGAACCTGATCGCGCGCTTCGCGGGTGGAACCGCCCCGTCGTCGGCGATGCGGCCGGGCTGCGGGTCCCTCTGCGAACGGTTCGTGGACAATGGCGGGCGTGTCTCGCAGCCGCACTCCTGTCAGCTCCCCTTTCGTCGAGTTCGACCGGGCCGCCTGGGCGGGGTTGCGTGACTCCCATCCGATGAGCCTGACGGCCGAGGACGTCCGCCGGTTGCGCAGCACCGGCGACCGCCTGGACCTGCCGGAGGTGGAGGACATCTACCTGCCGCTGTCCCGGCTGCTCAACATCTATGTGGCGGCCACCGGCCGGCTGCACCGGGTCACCACCGACTTCCTGGACGAGCGGCCGGCGCGCACACCGTTCGTGATCGGCATCGCCGGGTCGGTGGCGGTCGGCAAGTCGACCACGGCCCGGATCCTGCGCGAACTGCTGGCGCGCTGGCCGGGCACGCCACGGGTCGACCTGGTGACGACCGATGGATTCCTCTTCCCGAATGCCGAGCTCGAGCGACGAGACCTGCTGCAGCGCAAGGGCTTCCCGGAGTCCTACGACCGGCGCAAACTCATCCGCTTCCTGACCGAGGTCAAGTCCGGAGCGCCGCGTGTCAGCGCGCCGGTCTACTCACACCTGACCTACGACATCGTGCCGGGCGAGCAGATCGTGCTCGAGCAACCGGACGTGCTGATCGTCGAGGGGCTCAACGTGCTGCAGCCCTCAGCCCTGACCACCGACCAGCGCGGCACGCTGGCCGTGTCGGACTTCTTCGACTTCTCGGTCTACGTCGATGCGCGCGAGGAGCACATCAAGCAGTGGTATGTCGAGCGCTTCCTGCGCTGGCGGCAGACCGCATTCGCCGATCCCGGTGCTTACTTCCACCGGTATGCCGCACTGACCGACGAGCAGGCCGTCGAACGCGCCGGGCAGATCTGGGAGACGACCAACGGGCCGAACCTGCGGCAGAACGTCGCGCCGACCCGTAGCCGGGCGACCTTGGTGCTGCGCAAGGATTCCGGTCACAACGTGACGCGGGTCCGGCTGCGCAAGATCTGACCGGTCGCGCGCGTCGTCAGCGCTTCTCGGACGGCTTCGAGAACTCCGCCCGATCCTCGACGTTGTCCTCCACGCCGTCGTCCGCGTTGTCGTCCGCGCCCTCGTCCGCGTCGTCGTCGAACATGTGCTCCACGTCGTCGACCGACATGGTGTCGGCGTCGTCCTCGTCATACGCAGCGTCGTCGAGTGCCTCGGCGCGCCGGGTGCGCACCCACAGCAGGAGCCAGCCGCCCGCGAAGACGGCGGCGACCACGAGCGCGAGCAGCACGCCGCCGAAGACCTGGTAGAGCAGGTGCGAGACGCCGTTCGCCGGGACCGAGCCCTTGTCCTTGTTGTCGAAGGTCGGTGCCTGACTGTCGCCCCACGTGGCGCCGAGCCCGCCCGCGACCGCGATGAGCACTACCGCGACGGCCCAGTAGACCGCCACGAACCATCGCTTGTGCAGGAGCATGGTGCCCAAAATAGCCCGTCGGTCGGATCTGTCCGAAGGTCCGGTTCCGTCGGCGATTCGTGGGGTGACTAGTACCAGCCGGTGGCCTGCGAGTGACCCCAGGCGCCGCAGGGCGAACCGTAGGTCGCCTTGATGTACCCCAGCCCCCAGCGGATCTGCGTCGCCGGGTTGGTCTGCCAGTCGGCACCGGCGCTGGCCATCTTCGAGCCGGGCAGGGACTGCGGGATGCCGTAGGCACCCGAGGAGGGATTGGTGGCGTTCGCGCGCCAGCCCGACTCGCGGTTCCACAGGCTGACCAGGCAGCTCATCTGTCCCTGGTCCCAGCCGTAGGACGACAACATGGCGGCGGCATACGCCTGGGGGCTGCCGCCGAAGCTCGCGGCCGGGGGCCGGGTGGTGTCGCGCGAGGTCTGCGCCTTCTCCCGGCTGGCTGCGGCCTTCTGCTTCGCGGCCTTCGTCGCGGCCGCCTTCTTGTCGCTGGCGGCCTGCTGGGCGGCGCGTGCGCTGGCCCGCGCGGCGCTCTGCAACTTGTCGGCGGCGGCGGCGCGTGCTGCGGCGGCGGACCGCGACTTCGCGTCGGCGCTCTTGCGGGCGCTCACGGCCTGCTGGGCGGCTGCGAGTTGGGCCTGCGCATCCGTGGCCACGCCGGAATCCGCGGCGTTCAGTGCGGTGGAGGCCGCGGGGACGCCGAGCACCAGGTGAGCTTGCGCGGAGCCGGTCGCCGTGGCGCTGGCGGTCGCCGCCGTGGAGTAGGCCGCTGCCGCGAGGGAGACGGTCGAGATCGCTGCTGTTGCTGCAACGGCCGGCCGGCGGAGTGCGCCGATTCCTGTGTCGCGACGGGCGCGGTGACGTCCCACGGGACGAGACATGAAGCAGCAGCCTTTCGGGGGAGACATGACGAACGCGCCCGCAGGAGTCCCGGCACAGCGATGCGACAGCACCATGAGGTCCTGTCGCATCGCTCTGCCGCACTCGAGGGTGCCTGATCCTCACGTGGAGGACCCGGCCCACGAAGCCCTTGCGGGCGCCGTATGTCGAGCGCGTCTGCAGGTACGTTATCCCGAAGTATGCCCGAGCGTTACCGAAACGAGATATCCGGGGTCAAAAGATCTTGCGGCCGTGGGCCGTCAGCTCTCCGGTCCTTCCAGCAGATCGGTCACCAGAGCGGCGATCGGACTGCGTTCGCTGCGGTGCAGGGTGACGTGGCCGAACAGCGGGTGGCCCTTCAGTTTCTCGATGACGGCAGCGACTCCGTCGTGCCGGCCGACACGCAGGTTGTCGCGCTGCGCCACGTCGTGGGTCAGCACGATCCGGGAGTTCTGGCCGATGCGGGACAGCACGGTCAGCAGCACGCCGCGCTCCAGCGACTGCGCCTCGTCCACGACGACGAAGGCGTCGTGCAGCGACCGGCCACGGATGTGGGTCAACGGCAGCACCTCGAGCAGACCGCGGTCCATCACTTCCTCGGTCACCTCACGCGAGACCACGGCACCCAGGGTGTCGAAGACCGCCTGGGCCCACGGGCCCATCTTCTCGTTCTCGGTGCCGGGCAGATAGCCCAGTTCCTGGCCGCCGACGGCATACAAAGGACGGAAGACGATCACTTTGCTGTGCTGGCGGCGCTCCATCACCGCTTCCAGGCCCGCGCACAGTGCGAGCGCCGACTTGCCGGTGCCGGCCCGGCCGCCGAGGCTGACGATGCCGACGTCCGGGTCGAGCAACAGGTCCAGTGCGATGCGTTGTTCGGCGGACCGGCCGTGCAGCCCGAAGGCGTCGCGGTCGCCGCGGACCAGCCGCACCGACTTGTCCGCCATCACCCGGCCGAGTGCGCTGCTGCTGCCGGCACCGAGCATCACCACGCCGGTGTTGGTCGGCAGGTCGGCGGCCGCCGGGATCTCGGCCCGGCCCTCGTCATACAGCCGGTCGAGGATCTCCGGCGCGACATCGAGTTCGGTGGTGCCGGTCCAGCCCGAGTCCACGGCGAGCTCGGCGCGGTATTCCTCCGCGGACAACCCGACCGCGGAGGCCTTGACCCGCATCGGCATGTCCTTGCTGACGACGGTCACGTCGTGACCCTCGTTGGCCAGGTTGCGGGCCACCGCCAGGATCCGGGTGTCGTTGTCCCCCAGCCGGAATCCGCTCGGCAGCGACTGGGGATCGGTGTGGTTCAACTCGACCCGCAGGGTGCCACCGTCTCCGATCGGCACCGGCGCATCGAGCCGGCCGTGCGTGGCGCGCAGGTCGTCGAGCAGCCGCAACGCCGAACGTGCGAAGTAGCCGAGCTCGGGATGGTGGCGTTTGGCCTCCAACTCCGTCACGACGACCACCGGCAGCACGACCTCGTGCTCGGCGAAGCGGGTCATCGCCCGCGGGTCGGACAGCAACACCGACGTGTCGAGCACGTAGGTGCGGACGCCGCTGGAGGTGGACGTGGAGGTGGACGTGCCGCTGGACCTGTCGGTGGACGCCGAAGGGGAGGGCTGGGAGCTGGTAGCCATGACGATCTCCTCCTGTCACGCGGCATGTGTCGCCGTGTGACCTACTCTCGGACCAAGTGCCGGGACCGCGCCCCGAGGGGCCGGTGCCGGCCCTTCGTCCGGAGCGAAGATCGCTCCATCTGGGCCTCCCGAACGCAGTGCGGGGATCGCAGCTGCGTCACCGCCGACACTTCCTGAAAACCGGCGTTCCATGCCAACGACACGCCGCCCCGTTCACGGCAAATTCCGTGGCCGTTCCGCCTGCCACATCAGCGGCAACTTGGGCCACACCTGTCACATTCACCACAGATGCCACGAGTGCCACAACTGCCCCCGACAAACGCCGGGAGTATGCCTATCGCGCGTCATACACCGCGATGGGCATAGTGGAAGCTCGGCGCCGATCCGGGAGTATGCCGATCGCGCGCCATACACCGCGATCGGCATGGTCGACGGAAACTCGATTGCCGTCGCCCGTCCCGCACTGCTGGACTGCGGGCATGACCCGCCCCGTGCTGCCCGCTCCCCTCGACCCCGGCGACCGAGTGGCGGTGCTGTCGCCGAGCTGGGCTGCGCCCGCGCATTTCCCCGCCGTCCACGAGCGGGCGTTGCAGCGGCTGCGCGACGACTTCGACCTGGAACCCGTCGAGTTTCCGACCACCCGGCGCGATGCCGGCGCGGCCGATCGGGCTGCGGACATCAACGCGGCGTTCGGCGACCCACAGATCAAGGCGGTGCTGGCCACCATCGGCGGCGAAGACCAGCTGACCGTGCTCAAGCACCTCGACGCCGACCTCATCCGGTCGCATCCGAAGCGGTTCCTCGGCTACAGCGACAACACCAACGTGTTGAACTTCCTGTGGTTCCACGGCATCGCCGGCATCCACGGCGGGTCGACGCAGGTGCACCTCGGTCCGGTCCCGGACCGACTGCACCTGGACTCGCTACGCGTCGCCCTCTTCGGCGGCGACATCGTGCTGACCCCACCGGACCGCACCCGCGACGTCGGCATCCGCTGGGACGATCCGCGCGCGCTCACCGATGCGGCACCCGACATCCCGGCCGAACCATGGACCTGGAGCGGCCCGCAGCGCAGCGTCACCGGACCGACCTGGGGCGGGTGTTTGGAGATCGTCGAGTGGACCCTGGCGACGAACCGGTGGATGCGCCCGGTCGCCGATTACGCAGGCGCGGTGCTGCTGTTCGAACCGCACGAGGAACTGCCCACACCCGAGCAGAACTATCGGCTGCTGCGCACCATCGGCGAGCGCGGCCTGCTCGGTGCAGCGAGCGCGCTGTTGTGGGGGCGGCCGCCGGTCAGCGATCACGAGCACCCGGTCACCGAGCAGGCGGCGTCGCAGTTGCGGTCCGAGCACCGCGACTGCGTGCTGCGTGCTGTCGCGGAGTACAACCCCGACCTCGTCGTGGCACTTGACGTCGACTTCGGGCACACCAGTCCCCAGCTGCTCCTGCCGTATGGCGGAAACGTCACCGTCGACGGCGCCTCGCAACAGATCACGGCCCATTTCGGCTGACGCCACCCCGGCTCAGCGGGCCGCAGGGCCGCCCTGCGGCGGCGGCTACTTGCCGAGACGACGGTCGCGGACGGCATACGCACGCAGGGCGCGGAGGAAGTCGACCTTGCGGAAATCGGGCCAGTAGGCCTCGCAGAAGTAGAACTCCGAGTGCGCGCTCTGCCACAGCAGGAAACCACCCAGCCGCTGCTCGCCCGAGGTGCGGATCACCAGATCGGGGTCGGGCTGACCCTTGGTGTAGAGGTGTTCGGCGATGTGCTCCACGTCGAGGGTCTCGGCCAGCTCCTCCAGGGAGGTGCCGCGGGCGGCGTGCTCCTGGAGCATCGCCCGCACCGCGTCGGCGATCTCGCGGCGGCCGCCATACCCGACCGCGACGTTGACGATCATCCCGTCGACCCCGGCGGTGGAGTCAGCGGCGTGCTTGAGCACCTGGGCCGTGGAGTCCGGCAACAAATCCAACGCACCTACCGGGTGCAGTCGCCAGCGCTGCTCGGCGGCCAGTCCCTCCACGGCGCCCTCGATGATGCCGAGCAGCGGCGTGAGTTCGGCCTGCGAGCGGTTGAGGTTGTCGGTGGACAGCAGCCAGAGCGTCACGACCTCGACGCCGGCCTCCTCACACCAGTCCAACAGGGGCTTGATGTTGTCCGCGCCCGCCTGATGACCGTCCTTGGTGGCCGCACCGCGGGCCTTCGCCCAGCGCCGGTTGCCGTCCAGCATCACACCGACGTGCCGCGGGAGGTTCTGCTCGGGGAGGGACTTGCGCACGTGTCGCTCATATGCGAGATAGAGCAGATCGCTCATGCGCATCGGCCGGCCCCCACCTTCCTCGTCGTCGGGCGTGCAGACCACCAGAGTATGCCGAGGCGTCGGTCACATCGACTCAGCACGGTCGATCGGCACCGGATCCGGCCACTACGCTGGGTGTATGAACCCGTCGACCCCCTCGGCTGCGCGCCACCTGCAGCACGACGCAGCGGAGCTCATCCGCGCTGTCAAGCCGAAGCTGCGCGGCTGGCTGCACGCCGGTATGACGCCTTTGGCCGTCGCGGCGGGCATCGTGCTGGTGTGCCTGGCGCCGACGGCACGTGGGCGGATCGGAGCGGCGGTCTTCGCTGTCACCGCAGCACTGTTGTTCGGCACGTCGGCCTTCTATCACCGGGGCAAGTGGAGTCCGCGCGTCGAGTAGATGCTGAAGCGGATGGACCACTCCAACATCTTCCTGATCATCGCGGGTACCTACACGCCGTTCGCGTTGACCCTGCTGCACGGCCGCGACGCCGTCAGTCTGCTGTTGCTGGTGTGGGGCGGTGCCGGACTCGGCGTGTTGTTCCGCGTCTTCTGGGTCGGCGCCCCGCGCTGGCTCTACACGCCGATCTACGTCGCGCTGGGCTGGGTCGCCATCTTCTATTTCGGCCCGCTGATGCGTTCCGGCGGCCCCGCCGTCATCACGTTGATCGCGGTCGGTGGCGCGCTCTACACGCTGGGCGCCGTCGTCTACGGCACCAAGAAGCCGGACCCGTCACCGAAGTGGTTCGGCTTCCACGAGATCTTCCACTCGTTCACCGTGGTGGCGTTCATCTCCCACTACGTCGCCGCGTCCCTGGCGATCTACGGTCACGCACACTGACGCCCGTCGACACCGGTGCGTCCTGCTGCGGCCGGTCGTGCGGTGAGGCGGCGCCGTTCAGTTCTCCTGGTGCGGCTGGTCCGGTGGCGCTGACTCGCCGTCGGCGGGCGGGCGCGACTGCTCGGCCCGGTGCTGCGCGGCGCGGGTGGCCGAGCGCGGGGCGAGGGGGATTCGTTGCCGGACCGGATGCTCCTGCTCCTCCTGCCATTGGGTCTTGCGCAGGTGGTTGTTCATGCTGCGAAACAGCAGCCAGCACGCGATCGCCAGCCCGAACAGCACGATGAAACCCCAGATGCCCGCGGTCACCGCCACGCTCTCGTTGCCGCCGTCACCCATGGCTGGCCTCCTGTGTCACTCGTTGCTGCACGTCGTCGATCACCGGTGCGCCGAGGTCTCCGGTCGCCATCGCATCGGCGGCCGCGACATCGGCCGGCAGCCCGGCGAACAGATCATCCTCACCCGCGGCCAGCGGCACCCACGACCGCACCAGGTCGAACTCCTCGGTCGGCCAGACTCGTGCCTGATCGGCCGGTGACAGCGCGAAGAACGTGCCGTCCGGGTCGATCTGAGTGGCATGGGCCAACAGGGCCTGCTCACGCACCGGGAAGTATTTCGAGCACTCCACCCGCGTGGTGACGCGACCCTCGGGCCGGTCCTCGCGGTGCTTGAGCCATTCGGCGTATGGCGACTCGCGTCCCTCGTCGAGCAGCGCCTCGTGGAACGCGATCATCTTGGCCTTGGAGAAGCCGCGGTCGTAATAGAGCTTCAACGGCTGCCACGGCGCGCCCGCGTGCGGGAACGCGTCCGGGTCGGCGGCCGCTTCGAAGGCGGCCATGGTCACGTCGTGGGTCATGATGTGGTCGGGGTGGGGGTAGCCGCCGTTCTCGTCATACGTGGTGACGACGTGCGGGCGGAACGCGCGGATCTCCCGCACCAGTGCCTCGGTCGTGACCTCCAGCGGCTCCAGCGCGAAGCACCCCTCCGGTAGCGGCGGCAGCGGATCGCCTTCGGGCAGCCCGGAATCCACGAACCCCAGCCAGGTCTGCCGGACCCCGAGGATCTCCCGGGCCTTGGCCATCTCGGCGCGCCGCACCTCGGGCAGGTCGCGGGCGATGTCCGCGTTGCCCTGCAGCCGCGGGTTGAGGATGTCGCCCCGCTCGCCGCCGGTGCAGGTCACCACGAGCACGGGGTGACCTTCGTCGACGTAGCGGGCCATCGTGGCCGACCCCTTGCTGGATTCGTCGTCAGGGTGGGCGTGAACTGCCATCAGGCGCAGGGCCTCAGTCACGTGCTGCACTCCTCGTTGTCCATGGTGTCCCATGCTCGGGAAACGGTCCGTTGCCTGTCCGGTGCGGGGGCGACGACGAACCGCCGATCTTCGCGACCTATTGTCTCACTTCATGGCCGTCCCCCGAATTCCACCCGAGCAACGCAAGTGGTGGATCATCGGCACCATCGGCGTGCTGATCATGACGGCCGGCGCGATCTGGTGGGGCATCTCGGCGACCCGCGGGGTCAGCTGGGACAACGGGCCGTTCCAGGTGGTCAACGACCGCAAGGTGCAGGTGACGTTCTACGTCACCAATCAGGACGGCAAACCGGTCAGCTGCACGCTGGAGGCCCAGGACATCAGCCATGGTCGCGTCGGGGTGATCACCGTCGACCTCCCGGCCAGCGACTACACCACCACCGAGTACACCCGACAGATTCCGACGGTCGCCAAGGCGGTCACCGGATTCGTCGACCACTGCGCATACCGCTGAGCCGCGCCGCGGGTTTCCGGATCGATTCGGGTCCGCACCTGCCCGGTGCTATGGTTGACAGCTATACCCAAGGTCTGGGACCAGCATCCGGCGAAGCACCGGAGCGGCCCCGGACCTCATTGTTTGACCCACTGTTCGACCAACGTGGTCGACCAACGTGTTCGACCAATTGTTTGACCAGGTCCGACGACCTAAGGAGAGTAATCGTGAGCACCGCTGACGCATCGGCCAGCTTCCTGACCCAGGAGGCCTACGACCGTCTGAAGGCCGAGCTGGACCATCTCTCCGGCGAAGGGCGCACCGACATCGCGGCCAAGATCGAGGAAGCTCGCGAGGAGGGCGACCTGAAGGAGAACGGCGGCTATCACGCCGCCAAGGAGGAGCAGGGCAAGATGGAGGCCCGCATCCGCCAGCTCGAGGAACTGTTGCGCAACGCGGTCGTCGGCCAGTCCTCCGCCACCGAGGGTGTCGTCAGCCCGGGCATGGTCGTCACCGTCGAGATGTTCGGCGACAAGGAGAAGTTCCTGCTGGGCAGCCGCGAGATCGCCGGCGACTCCGATATGGACGTCTACAGCGAGAAGTCGCCGCTGGGCAGCGCCATCAATGGCGCCAAGGTCGGCGACAACGTGTCGTACGAGGCGCCCAACGGCAAGACCATCGTGGTGAAGGTGCTCGAAGCGACGGCATACACCGGCTGACATCGACACGGGCGAAGGGGCGCACGCGGCAACCCGCCGCGCGCGCCCCTTCTCCTGTATGCCGGAGGTTCGGCTGGGTGACCCTCCGGCGTTCAGCCCCGGTCCCCCGACCGCGGAACCTACTTGGCGACGGCCTTCTTGTAGGCGGACGTCGCGAACGGCAGGAAGATCGCCAGCAGCACGACCGCCCAGATCAGCGTGTAGAGATCCGGGTGCTGCAGTGCCCAGGTGTATGCCGTCTGCTGGTCGATCTGCGCATGGGACTGTCCCGGCGCCTGCATCGCGTAGAGGTTGCCGAAGTTTTCCCGAGCCGACTGCGTGATCGTCGAGACGGGGTTCCAGCCGGCGATCGTCTTCAGCACCGACGGCATGTTCTGCGACGGCACGAAGGTGTTGGCGATGAACGTGACCGGGAAGATGATCATGAACGAGGCGTTGTTGACCACTTCGGGTGAACGAACCCGCAGACCGACGTAGGCGAACACCCAGGACAACGCGTAGGCGAAGAACAGCATCAACAGGTAGGCCCACAGGGCGTGCACGGGTCCGTTGTGGACCCGCCAACCGATGACCAGACCGGTCGCCGACATGACCACCAGCACGACCACGTTGTTGACGACGTCGGTGAGTGTGCGACCGAGCAACACGGCACTCGGATGCATGGGCAGGGTGCGGAATCGGTCGATGACGCCCTTCTGCATGTCCTCAGCCATCATGTAGCCGGTGATGGTCGCCCCGAAGATGATGGTCTGGGTGAAGATGCCGGCCATCATGAACTCTCGATAACCGGCCTGCACCGACGCACCCGACCCCGCGAGCGACCCGAACACGTAGCCGAAGAGCAGCACGAACATGATCGGCTGGAGCGTGGTGAAGATCAGCAGGTCGGGCACCCGCCGGATCTTGATGAGATTGCGCTTGGCGACGGTCAACCCGTCACCGATCAGGCTCCCGGTCCTGGGTTGCTGCGGGGCCGTGACCGCTGCTGGCACCGTCGTCTCGGCGCTGCTGAGGGGCGCGTTCATGCGAAATCACCGCCACGTATCAGCAGGAGCGAGGCAGGCAAGGAACGTCGTGGCGTGCTTCTCATGCCGACTCCCCCACCAGCTCGAGCTCCGCATCGGCGTCAGCCTCGGCCTTGTGTCCGGTGAGGCTGAGGAACGCATCGTCGAGCGTCGGCCGACGGATGCCGATGTCCTGCACCGTGATCGACTCCTCATCGAAGGCGCGGACCGCCTGCAACAGCGATTGGGTGCCGCCGGTCACCGGCACGATCAGTCGGCGGGTGTGCTCGTCGCGCTCGACAGCTGCCGAGCCGACCACGCCCATGATGTCTGCCGCCTCGGCCAGCCGAGCCGGGTCGGCGACCGTGACCTCGAGGCGTTCGCCGCCCACTTGTGCCTTCAGCTCGTCGGCAGTGCCCTCGGCGATGATCCGCCCGTGGTCGATGACGACGATGTTGTCGGCCAGGCGGTCGGCCTCCTCGAGGTATTGGGTCGTCAGCAGCACCGAGGTGCCGTGACCGACCAGGTCGTTGATCACCTCCCACATGTCGCCGCGGCTGCGCGGGTCCAGGCCGGTGGTCGGCTCGTCGAGGAAGATCACCGGCGGCCGGGCGACGAGTGCACCGGCCAGGTCGAGTCGCCGGCGCATGCCGCCGGAGTAGGTCTTCGCCGGCCGGCCCGCTGCGTCATCGAGCCGGAACTGCTGCAGCAGCTCGATGGCCCGGGTCTTCGCCTCCTTGGGCGTGAGGTGGTAGAGCCGGCCGATCATCTCGAGGTTCTCCCGGCCGGTGAGGTACTCGTCGACGGCCGCGTATTGTCCCGACACTCCGATCTGGCGTCGGACCGCCTGCGGATCGCGCAACACGTCGGCGCCCGCCACCGTCGCCGACCCGGCGTCGGGACGGATCAGCGTGGTGAGCATCCGCACTGTCGTGGTCTTGCCTGCGCCGTTGGGCCCGAGCACTCCGAGCACACTGCCTTCCGGCACTCGCAGGCTGACGCCATCGACGGCTTTCACATCCTTGTAGTGCTTGATCAGCCCCTCGGCTGTGACCGCGTCGGTCATCTCCGTCTCCCTTGTCCAGCTGCCGTTCTACCGTCTCACGGGCCACTGACATCGGCCCTGTCATTTTTCGCGACATATCGTGAGTTCCGGATTGACGATATATCGCGTGTGGAGTCGCGTCAATGCTGTTTGTATGTCGCGCCCGTACCAAACCCTCCCCAGGGCAGACATCGGCACGCCCCCGGCCCCGACACGCGTACCAAACCCTCCCCAGGGCAGACATCGGCACGCCCAGGCCGGCATACCCGTACCAAACCCTCCCCAGGGCAGACATCGGCACGCCCAGGCCGGCATACCCGTACCAAACTCTCCCCAGGGCAGACATCGGCACGCCCCGGCCGGCATACCCGTACCAAACCCTCCCCAGGGCAGACATCGGCACGCCCCTGGCCCCGACACGCGTACCAAACCCTCCCCAGGGCAGACATCGGCACGCCCCCGGCCGGCATACCCGTGCCAAACCCTCCCCAGGGCAGACATCGGCACCGGTCCGGAGGAGCGGACCATCCCCGCCTACGACGAGCCGGCGCCCGCGAGACGACGACCGAGACTGAGGGGGAGGCGCAGCCAACTGTTTCGGGGCGCAGCCCATTCAGTCTCGCGAGGAGTCGAGCAAAGACTCAGCCGTCGAGTGCCTGGTGCAGGTCGGTGATCAGGTCGTCGGGGTCCTCCAGACCGACGGAGAGCCGGATGAGGTCTGCCGGGACCTCGAGCTCGGTGCCGGCGACACTGGCGTGCGTCATACGTCCGGGGTGCTCGATGAGCGACTCGACGCCCCCGAGCGATTCGCCGAGCGTCCAGATCTTCGTGCGGCCGATCGCGTCGACCGCATGCTGTTCACCGCCCGCCAGCTGGAAGCTGACCATGCCGCCGAAGCGACGCATCTGCTTCGCGGCGATGTCGTGGCCGGGGTGGCTGTCCAGACCCGGGTAGTAGATGTGCGTGACATCGTTGCGGCCGCGCAGGAACTCCACGACCTTCTCGGCGTTGTCGCAGTGCCGCTCCATCCGGACGGCCAGCGTCTTGAGACCGCGCAGCACCAGCCACGAGTCGAAGGGGCCGGCGATCGCGCCCATGGAGTTCTGATGGAAGCCAACCCGCTCAGCAGCGTCCGCTAACTCAGCAACGCCAACGTTTTCCGCGACGACGACCGCTCCGCCCACGACGTCGCTGTGCCCTCCGGAGTACTTCGTCGTGGAGTGGACCACGATGTCTGCGCCGAGGCTGATCGGCTGCTGCAGGTAGGCCGATGCGAAAGTATTGTCCACGACGAGCAGCGCACCCGCCTCGTGCGCGATCTGCGCGATGGCCGCAATATCAGCGACTCCGAGCAGCGGATTGGTCGGCGTCTCGAGCCAGATCAGCTTGGTGACGCCGGGCCGGATCTCGCCGCGTATGGCGTCAGCCTGCGACACCTTCGCCAGGCTGTAGTCGACACCCCAGACCTTCTGCACCTTGTCGACGAGCCGGAAGGTGCCGCCGTAGGCATCAGTGGGGATGATCATGTGGTCGCCCGGCCGCAGGATCGCGCGCATGACACAGTCCTCCGCGGCGAGACCGGAGGAGAAGGCGAATCCCTTTGACCCGCCCTCCAATGCGGCGATGCACTCCTCGAGCGCGGAGCGGGTCGGGTTGCCCGAGCGCGAGTATTCGAAGCCCTCTCGCAGACCGCCGACGCCGTCCTGCTTGTACGTCGAGGTCTGGTAGATCGCGGGCACGACCGCCCCGGTGCGGGGGTCGGGCTCCTGCCCGGCGTGGATGGCGCGAGTGGAGAAACCTGTCATGCGCGCGAGTCTACGGTCCCGACCACGTCGGTCGAATAGCGGAGGAGCGTATCAAGACCAGGCACGCACTCGATCTCGATACGGCCCTCGCGGTCGCTCGGACCTACTCGATCAGCGTGCGTCTCACAGGGCCGAATTGAGTTCCCGCCAGTCGATGCCGCGCGGGGCACGCTCGACGACGGTCTGCACCAACCCCAGTCGCGCGGCGCGCAGCTGCTCGTCGTCCGCCATGAGCATCACGTCGTCGAAGTACTTGGTCAACGGTGCGACGAGCGGTAGCGCATCCGGGATCCACTGCGGCAGAGCGTCATTCGCGTGATCGGGCAGCTCGTCGACATACCCGACGAGCGCCTTCTCGGCGTCGGACGCCAACAGCGCCCGATCGTATGACGCCGCGGTGCCGGCCGGCACGATGCGAGTGATGCGCTGCACGGCCTCGACCAGCGCCGGGAAACGGTCGTCGGCGCGGGCGGTCTCGATGTCCGCGAGCGCCTGTGCCGCGACGCCGGGTGCCGATGCCAACGGCGTGACGGTCACTACCAGACCGATCGGGACACCTTCGTCGCGCAACTGCTGCGCGAATCGACCGACGATGAAATCCTTTGCAGCTGCCAGAGATTCATCCGAAACCTCGATGCCCTGCTGTCGGAGCCGTGCGGCCGCAGCGGCCAGGCCGGCCTCGATCGTCACCCCGCCGAGCTCGCGATGCTCCCGCAGGATCGACACCAGTCCGAGGGCAGCGCGACGCAGTGCGAAGGGGTCGGAAGAACCGGACGGCTTGGCGCCGATGGCGAACATCGCCGCCAACAGGTCGAACCGGTCGGCGAGCGCCAACACCGCGCCGGGCACCGACTCGGGCAGGTCGTCGCCGGCCGCACGCGGCAGCTCCATCTCCCAGAGCGCCTGTGCGACCTGCGGGGTCTCGCCCGCCTTGACGGCGTATTCGCGCGCCATGAAGCCGGCCAGCGACGACAGCTCGATCACCATCTGCGAGGACAGGTCGAACTTCGCGAGCTCACCGGCACGTTCGAGGGTCTGCAGCTCGTCCCCGGAAAGCTGCACAGTGGAAGCGATCTCGCGCGCCACGTCGTTGATCCGGTCTGCGCGGTCGGCCATCGACCCGAGCCGGTTCTCGAAGGTCAGCTTGCCGATGCCGTCACGCAGATCGGCGAGCGACACCTTCCGGTCGGCGTCGTAGAAGAACGCGGCATCCTCGTAGCGGGCACGCAAGACGGTCTCGTTGCCGATGCGCACCAGGTCGTCGTCGCAGTCACCGTTGGCGACGGTGACGAAGTACGGCAACAGCGTCCCGTCGGCACCACGCACCGGCAGATAACGCTGGTGCTTGCGCATCACGGTGGTGAGGATCTGTTCGGGCAGCGCGAGATACTTCTCGCCGTACGTGCCGAGGATCGCGTGCGGCTCCTCGACGAGGTTGGTGATTTCGTCGACGAGCGCCGACTCACCCTCGAAATCGACCGCTCCATCGACGGATTCGGCGAGCGCGCGCGACTGGTCGATGACCTGCTGGCGGCGCGCCGCCGGGTCGACGACCAGTCCGTGCGTCTCGAGCACGTCGCGCAACCGGTCCGCAGCGGGCACCCGGACCAGCGGAGTGGCGTCGGTGCGGTGCACATAGGTGGTGCGGCCCGAGGTGAGCTGCGACGCCTGCACCGGCACGACCGTGTCGCCCCACAGTGCCACGACCCACCGGATCGGGCGGCTGTAGGACAGCTGCGGGTCGCACCAGCGCATGTTCTTGTCGGCGCGCAGCGCCTCGACGATGTCACCGATGATCTCGCCGGCCACCGTCAGCACGTCACGCCCGGTTTCGGTCACCTGCACCGCGACATGCTCGGCACCATCGAACTCCGCGCGGACGAGGGCGGCCACGTCGACGTGCTGACCGCGCGCGAATCCCTGTGCGGCCCTGGTGGGTTCGCCGTTCTCGTCATACGCGGCGGCAACCTTCGGGCCCTTGCGCAAGGACTCCGCATCGGGCTCCTGGGCCGCCAACGAGGCCACGGTCGCCACGATTCGCCGCGGAGTGCCGACGACCTCGATCGCGCCGTGGGTCAGTCGGCTGCCATCCAGCCGCTCGGTCAGCGAGCTGCGCACGAAGTCGATCGCCTGGTCGACGACGTGCGGCGGCAACTCCTCGACGCCGATCTCGACCGCGAGCGTCTGGTCCTCGGCCGGCAGGGCAGCAAGGTCGACGTCCTCCGGGTCATCCGCGGGGTGCTGCACCGCGGCGCCGGCCAGCACCTTCGGAGCGTCGGCCTTGAGCAGCGGGAAGTCCAGCTCCTGACGTCGTTCGATCCACAATGCGGAGACGTCCCGCGCCAGGCCGCGCATCGTCGAGAATGCCTTGGCGCGTTCGGTCGTGGAGATCGCACCGCGGGCGTCGAGCACGTTGAACGCGTGCGACGACTTCAGCACATAGGTGTATGCCGGCACGGGCAGCCGCTGCTCGATCATCCGCTGCGCCTCGGCGACGTAGTGGTCGAAGAAGTCCTGGTTGACCGCGACGTCCGCGTCGTCCAGGTAGTAGCGGGACATCTCGTACTCCTGCTGACCGAAGGCCTCGCCATACGTGATGCCAGGGGCGTACTGCATGTCCTTGAAGTGCGAAACCCCTTGCTGCGCCATCATGATGCGCTCGATGCCGTAGGTGAGTTCCACCGGGATCGGGTCGAGGGTCTGGCCGCCCACCTGCTGGAAGTAGGTGAACTGGGTGATCTCCATGCCGTCCAGCCAGACCTCCCAGCCGAGGCCCCAGGCGCCGATCGCCGGCTGCGCCCAGTTGTCCTCGACGAACCGGATGTCGTGGGCGTGGATGTCGATGTCCAGCGCCTCGAGCGACTCCAGATAGAGCTCCTGCGGGTTGCCCGGCTCCGGCTTGAGGATGACCTGGAACTGCGTGTGCGTCTGCAGGCGGTTGGGGTTTTCGCCATACCGGCTGTCGTCGGGGCGCACGGACGGCTCGACGTACGCGACGCGCCACGGCTCCGGACCGAGCACCCGCATCAAGGTGGCGGGGTTCATGGTGCCCGCTCCGACCTCGGTGTTGTTGGGCTGCACGATCATGCAGCCGCGGTCGGTCCAGAATTTCTGGAGGCGGATGAGGGCGTCTTGCACGGTCAGCACGCAGGAAAGGCTACCGAGCGCCGCGCTTCCGGTTCATCGCACGTCCGGCAGCCGGCGTTCCCATTCGCGTTGTATGCCGTCCCCGACGAATCCGAGGCGCCGGTTGACCGCGAGCATCGGCAGGTTGTCGTCGGCATTCCAGGTGAGAAGGCGTCGCGTCGCAGGCGACTCCTGCATGAACGCCAGTGCAGCCGTCGCCTTCATCCGCAGCCCG
The DNA here is from genome assembly GCF_051955415.1 of Flexivirga sp. Taxonomy (NCBI): domain Bacteria; kingdom Bacillati; phylum Actinomycetota; class Actinomycetes; order Micrococcales; family Dermacoccaceae; genus Flexivirga; species Flexivirga sp. Next base: position 25,163 of record NZ_JBQCGS010000053.1, on the reverse strand, counting down.
AGTCGGTGGCCGCGCGCTTCGCGCAGGACGAGCGTGTCGGACTGATAACCGATATCGGGGTCCGTGGTCGACACGGTGATGCGGGTGAAGCCGACCAGCCTCCCGGTGACGACATCGCTGGCGACGACGGTCTGTGCGAGCGCGAACCCGTGCTGCCGGGCGAAGGCCTCGCCCACATCCGCGGCGCCCGCGTCATACTCCGTGGACGCCTGCAGGATGCTCCGTCCGTGCCGCCGCGCGATGTGCTCGGCTTCGGCGAGGAGGGCGCTGCCGACCCCGCGACGGCGGTGCTGCGGCAGCACATGCAGCATGATCAGTGCGGCCTCGGTGTTGTCCTGCTGCGGCAGGGCGACCGCCAGCATGCCTACCGCCGTGTCACCGACCTGCGCCAGCCGGTCGGCATACGCGAAGTCGGTGCGCGTGCGCCGCATCGCGCGCAGTTCCTCGGTCGTCCAGGCGGTGCTGGGGCCGGCGTGCAGTGCCGCCATCGACGCGGCCTGGACCGCCACGAATTCGGCGAAGCGGCCGGCCTCGTGCGGTTCGTCGGATCGGGCGTCGACGGTCGTGATGCGCATGGTGGCGATCCTGCGCGGGGCAGCAGCCCGGACGCCACCACATTTCCCCGACTCCGGCGCGGTCTCCCCGGATCAGCTGGACGTCCGCTGAGACCTTCCTTACCATTCCCTTACCCGGCGAGTACGCCGTAGCGCCCTTCTCGCCGAAAGATCTCCGCATGCGCCGTCTCCCCCACGTGCTGGCCGCCACCTGCGTCGCCGCCGGCATGACGTTGTCCCTCGCCGCGCCGGCGAACGCCGCGCCCACCCTGAAGTTCGCCCGCTTCTACGCCGACCAGCCCGGATCGGACACGCCCTCCACAACGACCCGGCTGAACCGCGAATACATTCAGGTCAAGAACGTCACCCGCAAGACGATCAGCCTGAACGGCTACCTGATCCACGACCGGAAGAATTACCACGTCTACCGGTTCCCCACGACGTTCCGGCTCGGCGCCGGCAAGACGGTGACCGTGCACTCCGGCAAGGGCCGCAACACCTCGACCAACCTCTACTGGGGCATGCGTTCGATGGTGTGGAACAACACGACCGACACGGCATACCTGATGAAGGGCCGCACCAAGATCGCCACCTGCACCTACCAGCAGACCGCGGCGCAGAAGCGCGCCAAGACGGGCTACAAAAACTGCTGACCGCCGGGGAAGGCTTCGGCCGCCCCGTTCGTTGTGCAGTGCATGAGCTTCCTCTTCGGCCGTAAGACCACGATGGTGTCCCCCGGCGACGCACTGCCGGGTCGCCAGGCGCAACTGCCCGGCATACCGGAGCAGCACGAAGTGCTCGGCACCGCCCTCGGCGGTCCGTGGCCGGAGGGCACGCAGGTGCTGTATGTCGCCATGGGCTGCTTCTGGGGCACCGAGCGCATCTTCTGGCAGCAGCCCGGAGTGGTCACGACCGCGGCCGGCTACATGGGCGGCTTCACCCCGAATCCGACCTACGAGGAGACGTGTACCGGCCGCACCGGGCACACCGAAGCGGTGCGGGGGGCCTACGACCCGGCCAGCACCACCCCGGAGCTGCTGCTCAAGGCGTTCTGGGAGAACCACGACTCCACCACCGCGAACCGGCAGGGCAACGACATCGGCACGCAGTACCGGTCGGCGATCTACTGGACCACTCCGGAGCAGGAGCAGGCCGCGATCGCCACGCGCGACGCCTTCCAGCAGGTGTTGCACGACAACGGTTTCGGGGAGATCAGCACCGAGATCCGCTCCGCTACCGAGGCCGGCCCCTTCTACTATGCCGAGGACTACCACCAGCAGTACCTGCACAAGAACCCCGCCGGCTACTGCAATCACGGACCCAACGGGATGACCTGCCCCGTCGGACTGGTCCGGCAGGACCAGTTGCCGAGCCAGCAGTCGGTGCTGCCGCCGGAGTGAGGCATAGGGCGCGATGCTCAGGCAGTCGCGCCGTCATACCACCGCAGCACCCGCAGGGCACGCAACGTGTTCCACCGGCTCGGCCGGCCGTCGCCCTCCTCGACCTCGAAGTGGACGAGGCCGGGATGGGTGTTCTCCTGCAGCCAACGACCGTCCGCCTGCTGCTTGGAGCGAAGGTGCGCGACGGCCTCGGCCAGCCGCGGGTCCGGCGCACCGCCCGCGGCACGGAAGTAGTCCAGACCACGCAGCACGTCGTAGTGCCACTGCGGCGGGAAGGAGAACCGCAGCCAGTCCGCGTCGGCGATCTGGCCGGTGCTGGCCCGGCGGAACAGGTTGCGCTGCAACAGGTACTCCTCCCCGCGCCGCCGGGCCTGCGCCACCTCGGGCCCGCCACCGGCGTGCTCGTGGTCGAGCAGACCCTCCAGCACGCAGATCGTGGTGTGGAACGACGAGCGCGTCGAGCCGTTCTCCGCCTCGCAGTTCCAGCCACCGTCCTCGAGCTGTTCACCCAGCAACCGCTGCACGATCCCGTCGACGTCCTGGCCGAAGTAGGCGCCGACCGAGACGGTGCCTCCGTTGATGCACGGCTCGACCTCACCGTCGAAGAACGCCGAGCCGTCGTACTCCCAGCGGCACCCCTCGCGCACACCGTCGACGGCATGGACCACCACCGGATCGGCCGGATCGACACCGAAGGTGTGCAACAGCCGCAAGGTCGGCAGGGTGGCGGTCCACGGCTGCCCCTGCGGGTCTCCGACCGGGCCGTCCGGTGGCCGCCAGTCCGCACCCGGGAAGCAGGCGCCACCGGCCCACGCGCCGTCGGCATACAGGTCGAGCAGCCTGCTGCCGTGTCCCGTCCGCGCGACCAGCGCTCGCGCGGCCGACACCTCCCCTGGCGGCGCGTCGGTCAGGTCGCGCAGCACCTGCCAGCGGATCGAAGGATCTCCCTCGAGCAGCCACGTCGCCACATCGCTCATCGCATCACCTCTGCGTCTGCGGGTCTTCCCCGGTGCTCGGCACGCTAGGCGCCACCACCGACACCGCGAGCGCAGTCGTATGACGAGAGACGGCCACCGGGTCCAAGATGGAGTCATGAGCGACGACATCACGGTGTGCGACAACCCCGACCAGAGCCGCTACGAAGCACGCATCGGCGGTGTGGTCGCCGGCTTCGCGGTCTATCGGCTCTCCGAAGGACGGATCACCTTCGTGCACACCGAGGTCGACCCGAAGTTCGAGGGCAAGGGTGTGGGTTCGGCGATCGCGCGTCATGCACTGGACGAGGTGAAGGCCCGGGGCGAACGCTCGGTGGTCCCGGAGTGTCCCTTCATCAAGGCGTGGATCGACCGCCATCCGGACTACCGGGCCCTGGTTCACGAGGACTGAAAGGATCCGCGAATCCTTCGTCGGGTGAGGCAAACCCGAGTATGGTCGCCACACTCGGCTGGTCGCGCGCCACATTGCCACCTACGCTGTGGCACATGAAGATGAGCGCCTCCCTTGAGAAGAAGTTCAACGCCCAGATCACGCTGGAGTTCGAGTCCTCGATGGTCTACCGCCAGCTGGCGATCGAGATGGAGGATCAGAACCTCCCGGGCATCGCCGCCTGGTTGCGACACCAGGCGGACGAGGAGATCGTCCACGCGAACAAGTTCATCGACCACCTGAGCGACCGCTCCAACCACCCGGTCATCGGCGCGATCGAAGCGCCGAAGGTCAAGGCGAAGTCCGTGCTCGATGTCTTCGAGGCAGCGCTGTTCCACGAGCAGAAGGTCTCCGCCTCGATCCGCAACCTCTACGCCGCGACCGAGAAGGACGGCGACCTCGACTCACGACCGCTGCTGATGTGGTTCCTCGGTGAGCAGATCGAGGAGGAGGCGACGGTCGACGAGATCGTGGGCCGCATCAAGCTGATCAACAACGACGGACCGGGCCTGCTGCGTCTCGACGAGGACCTGGCCCAGCGTCCCGCTGCCAGTACCGAGAACACTGCCGGCTGAACCCGCCGGTGCCCATGGGCGCCCCGCCGCGAGCCGGTCATCGATCTTCGGTGACCGGCTCGTGCGCGTCCAGGATGCCGTGCACCGCCTGGAGCCACGCGTGCGGCCGGTCCAGGTGCACGTCGTGCCCGGCCCCGGCGATGGTCGTGCTTCCCACGTCCCGGCTGGCGCGCATCCGCTCCACCTCCTCGGCGGGTATGGCGCTACGCTCGCCGACCACCAGATGCGTCGGCACCTCCACGGACTCCCAGGCCCGCCACCGCGGCAGCACGTGGACCGCGCGCAGCGCCTCGACCAGCACGTCGACGTCCCAGGAGGCGACCAGGCCGCCGGCATCGAACTGCAGGCCGTCCGCCCACGCCTCGCCCGCGTCCGGCGTACCGCCGAAGAAGTCGATGAACGCGTCACGGTCCGGGAAGTGCGCCGGCCAACTGCGCAGCCACTGCTCGACCGGCGCGGTCGCGGCATCTCCCCCGCCGCCCACCCCAGCTTCGACCATCACCAATCTGCTGACCAGCGAAGGGTTCTCGGCCGCGACGAGCCTCGCGGTGTGGCCGCCCATCGACTGCCCGACGAGCGTGACCGGACCGCTGCCGAGGCGCTCGATCAACGCCACCACGTCCGCCACGTATGCCGCCCGGGTGACATCCTGCGGTCGGCGCGTCGAATGACCGTGCCCACGCTGCTCGAGGGCGACCACCCGATGGGTGTCGGCAAGTCCGCGTAGGGTGGCCGACCACTCCTGCGCCGTGCCGGCCAGGCCGTGCAACAGGACGACCGGATGATCGCCGGAGCCCGCCTCGGCATACAACAGCTCGACCGGACCACGTGCCAGGGTGCGCCAGGCGGCAGAAGCGATCACCAGGCGATTATGGCTGTCCATCCGGTGTTGCCGGGCACCGCGTCCGACGGCGTGCACCCGATTGACTTTGTCGAACACGTGTTCGATCATGGAATGCATGACCGCCACCACCGCAACGCGGGTCGCCGAGTTGCACGAGCTGCTGCAGCGCCATGAGCAGACATCTGCCGCCGGCAGCGTTCCGGTGCATCCCGCCCTCACCGAGTTGTTCCCCCGTGGGCTGCGCGCCGGCGCGGTCTACACCCTGCAGGGCTCCATGAGCGCCGCACTCGCCCTGCTCGCCGGCCCGTCCCTGGCCGGCTCGTGGTGCGGTGTCGTCGGACTCCCCGATCTGGGCATCGAGGCGGCAGCCGAATGGGGTGTCCGGCTCGACCGGCTGGCCTTGGTCCCCCAGGTCTCCCCCGACGACTGGACCTCCGTGGTCGCCTCCTTGGTCGAGGTCACCGCACTGGTCGTCGCGACAGCACCGGAGCACCTCTCCGGCGGTGAGGTCTCCCGCCTGCTCGCCCGGCTGCGGACCAGCGGCAGCACACTGGTCGTCCTCGGCGACTGGCCCCGTGCCGCTGCCGCCCTCACCGGGCGCATCACCCGCTGGGACGGCCTGTACGACGGCCACGGCCACCTCTCCGGCGGTGTCCTGCGGCTCGCGACGACCGAGCGTCACCGCACCCGGCACGTCGACCTCACCCTGCCGGTCCGATCATGACCGGCACCTGCGGTGGCCGAGGAGCGACGAAGGAGCGCCTCGAGGTCCCGCCACGCCAGGGAGACGCACCATGATCAGCAGCTCGCCGGTCCGCGTCATGCTCCTCTGGTGCCCCGGCTGGTCGGTGCTGGCGGCGCGGCTCACCCAGGGCATCGCAGCGGACGCGCCACTGGCACTCACCGATCGCGGCTTCGTGGTCGCCTGCTCCGCAGCCGCCAAGCTCGAAGGCGTCACCGTCGGCCTGCGCATCCGTCAGGCACAGCACCGGTGCCCGGAGCTGATCGTGCTACCGCACGACCTGGTGGCCGAGGCGCGTGCTTTCGAGCCGGTGCTGCACGCTGTCGAGGAGAAGATCCCCGACGTCCATGTCGTCCGGCCGGGCATCGCCGCGGTTCGTGCCCAGGGCGCGGGTCGGTTCTACGGCAGCGAGCACGCCGCCGCGAGCGCTCTCTTCGCCCACCTGCACGACTTCACCCGGCACGAGCTGCGACTGCCGGTCGACCTGCGCGTCGCGGTCGCGGACGGCCTCTTCGCCGCCGAACAGGCCGCCTACGCCAGTTCGACCGTCGCACCGGTGCATCTCGTCCCCGCAGGTGGGTCGCCCGCCTTCCTCGCCGACCTGCCGGTCGGCGTGGCGTGTGACAAGAAGCTGGACAACCTGTTGCAGCGCATGGGCATTCGCAAGCTCGGCGATCTGGCGCAGTTGCCGCGCGACCAGGTGCATGCCCGCTTCGGCGCAGCCGGCCTGCGGGCACATCAGCTCGCCGGTGGCGAGGACACACCCATCCTGGTCCCGCGCACGGTGCCGCCCGAACTAGGCATGCAGGTCAGCTTCGACCCGGCCACGGACCGGATCGAGCAGGTCATCGCGCACTGCGAGGCCGCAGCCGATCACTTCGCCCGGCTGCTCACCCGGTCCTCGCTGATCTGCACCGAGATCAGGGTCACCGTCCACCTCGAGCCCGATGCCCTCTTCCAGCGGCTCTGGCGGCATCCCTGGCAGTTCGGGAGCGTCGAGGTGCTGGACCGGATCCGTTGGCAGCTGGAGGATCTCGCGGCGGAGGCGGTTACCGTCGACGACGACTCGCTGGGGGCGTCGGTGCTCTCGGTGCAGGTGCTCCCGGAGTCGGTCGACAATGCCGAGCACCACGCCCAGGGTCTGTGGGGTGACCGGCCGGACGAGAAGGTCGAGCACGCCCTGACCACCCTGCAGCACCGGCTCGGCCATGATGCCGTGCTCACCTCGACGGTGGCCGGCGGACGCCTCCTGCACGAACGCCGGGTCCTGCGCCCCTGGGGCGATGCGCTGCCGACGGTCCGCGAGCGCCGCCTCGAGCAGCCTTGGCCGGGCACCGTGCCCGGCCCCGCCCCCGCCACCGTCTTCAGCAGTGCGAGCCAGGTGCAGGTGTTCACCGACACCGGCACACCTGTCACCGTCGACGGCCGTGGGGCGGTCAGCGGGCAGCCGGCATGGTTGCGCACCGCTGAAGGGCACCTGCGCATCGCGCAGTGGGCGGGGCCGTGGCCGATCCAGCAGCGTTGGTGGCGCAAAGGCAAGCGCCTCAACCGTTTCCAGCTGATTGACAACCGGTCGACAGCGTGGCTGTTGCTCGCCGACGGCGATACCTGGTTCACCGAGGCGAGGTATGACTGATCTCGCTGGTCGAGCGTCGTCCAGAGTAGGTCGGAGCTTGCGACGACCGTATCGAAGGGTAGGCCGAGCGCTAGCGGAGCCGTATCGAGGCCAAGAGATCCGGCGAGGTGATGGCTGATGGGGTGGAGCAATCCCGCCATACCGTGGTCGCAGCTGGAGCAGGCGTTGTCCCACGGCATACGACCCGAGGAGCGGAAGACTTCGTGGGGTGCGGCCGACGGCGGGGACGGACCGGTGTTCTCCCACAAGCGCATGCCGTTCCGGCCGTCCGACCTGGGCGAACCAACAGGGCCCGTGGTGCCGTATGCCGAGCTGCATGCGCACTCCCACTACAGCTTCCTCGACGGTGCGGCGGCCCCCGAGGAGCTGGTCACCGAGGCCGCACGACAGCGCTTGCACGGATTGGCCGTCACCGATCATGACGGTCTCTACGGCATCGTGCGTTTCGCGGAGGCGGCCGAGAGTTATGGTCTGACAACCGTTTTCGGCGCCGAGCTGTCCTTGGGGCTGACCGCTCCGCAGAACGGCATGCCCGACCCCGAGGGCACGCACCTGTTGGTTCTCGCGCGCGGCGCCGAAGGCTACCGCCGGCTGGCCCGGGCGATCACCGAAGGCCAGCTGGCGCAGGCCGCGGAGAAGGGCAAGCCGCTCTACGATCTGCCGGCCCTGGCCGAGGAGGCCGACGGCCACTGGGTGGTGTTGACCGGATGCCGCAAGGGCAGCGTGCCGAGCGCGCTCGCGCAACGCGGTCATGACGCCGCTGTGACCGCATTGCGTTCGCTGCAGGATCTTTTCGGCAAGGACAATGTCTTCGTCGAACTGACCGACCATGGCGATCCGCGCGACAGCACGACCTGCGACCGGCTTGCCGGTGTTGCCCGAGCGGCGAGCGCACTCACCGTCGCGACCAATGCAGTGCACTACGCCGGCCCGGAGCAGTTCCCGCTGGCCACCGCGCTGTCCGCGGTCCGGTCACGCCGCAGCCTGGAGGAGCTGGACAGCTGGCTGCCGGCGCACGGGTCGGCATACGTGCGTAGCGGGGCGGAGATGGCACAGCGCATGCGCCGCTTCCCGGGTGCGGTCGAACGCACCGTCGAGATCGCCGACGACCTGGGCTTCAGCCTGCGCGCGGCATCGCCGCGGCTGCCCCGTCAGGAGGTTCCTCCCGGGCACACTCCGATGAGCTGGCTGCGCGAGTTGACGATGCGCGGGGCGGCGGAGCGCTACCCGAAGAGCGACCGGGCGGCATACGCACGCATCGAACGTGAATTGAATGTCATTGAGAAGAAAGACTTTCCGGGATATTTCCTGATCGTGCACGAGATCGTGCAGTTCGCCAGGGGCCGCGGCATCCTGTGCCAGGGGCGCGGTTCGGCTGCAGCCTCCGCAGTCTGCTACGTCCTGGGCATCACGGTGATCGACCCTCTCTTCTACGAACTGCCCTTCGAACGCTTCCTGTCCGAGTTGCGCGAGGAGGCCCCCGACATCGACGTCGACTTCGACTCCGGGCGACGGGAGGAGGTCATCCAGCACGTCTATCAGCGCTACGGCCGGCGCAATGCGGCGCAGGTCGCCAACGTCGTCACCTACCGGCCCAAGAACGCCGTGCGCGACATGGCCAAAGCGCTCGGTGCGAGTCAGGGGCAGCAGGACGCGTGGTCCCGGCAGGTGGAGCGGTTCGGCGCGGAGATCTCCAGCGCCGACCATGACATCCCGGCGCCGGTGATCGAGCTGGCGACACAGGTGCTCAGTTACCCGCGGCACCTCGGCATCCACTCCGGGGGCATGGTCCTCACCGACCGGCCGGTGAGCGAGGTGTGCCCGATCGAGCACGCACGGATGGCGGATCGGACTGTCCTGCAATGGGACAAGGACGATTGCGCCTGGATGGGGCTGGTGAAGTTCGACCTGCTCGGGCTCGGCATGCTGGCCGCCCTGCAGCACACCTTCGACCTGGTCGAGCGGCACACCGACGAGCGGTGGCGCATCGAGACGTTGCCGCGCAACGAGCCCGGCGTCTACGACATGCTGTGCCGGGCCGACTCGATCGGTGTCTTCCAGGTCGAGAGCCGCGCACAGATGGGCACCCTTCCGCGGCTGAAGCCGCGCTCGTTCTACGACCTGGCGGTGGAGATCGGGTTGATCCGTCCCGGACCGATCCAGGGCGGTGCGGTCCACCCCTACATCCGCCGGCGCACCGGCAAGGAGCCGGTCAGCTATTCGCATCCGCTGCTGGAGCCGGTGCTCGAGCGCACGCTCGGGGTGCCGCTCTTCCAGGAGCAGTTGATGCAGATGGCGATCGCGGTCGGCGACTGCAGCCCGGCGGACGCGGATCTGCTGCGGCGAGCGATGGGGTCCAAGCGCGGGGTGGAGCGCATCGACTCGTTGCGCACCAAGTTGTATGACGGCATGGCCCGCAACGGCATACCGCCGGAGACTGCGCAGGAGATTTACGCCAAGATCGAGGCGTTCGCCAATTTCGGTTTCGCCGAGTCGCACGCGCTCAGTTTCGCCGTGCTGGTCTATGCCAGTTCGTGGCTCAAATTGCATTATCCCGCAGCCTTTTTGGCCGGTCTGTTGCGGTCGCAGCCGATGGGGTTCTATTCGCCGCAGACCCTCACCGGTGATGCCCGCCGGCACGGGGTGGAGGTGCGCTCACCCGATCTGCTGCGCTCGGGTGTGCACGCCGACCTCGAGCCGGACTCCGCCGATGCCGTGCAGCAGCGCGGTGGTCGCGACGACTGCCTGCGCGACCACACGCAAGAGGAGATCGGTGATTTCGACGCATCGGCACCACCCGACTGGCAGTTGCACCGACGCGACTGGCATTTCGCGGTGCGACTCGGCCTGGCCGACATCTCCTCCCTCGGGGAGAGCGCGGCTGAGCGCATCGTGCGCACCCGAGATCTCGACGGGCCGTTCACCGACCTGGCCGACCTGGCACGGCGTGCGGACCTGGACACCGAGCAGATGGAGGCGCTGTCACTGTCCGGTGCGTTGGACGCCTTGACCGGATCCCGCCGGGACGCTCTATGGCGCTCGGCGGAGGCCGCCTCGATCCGTGGTGACCAGTTGCCGGTGCGCGTGCCCTACCAGCCACCGCTGTTGCCGGAGCTGTCCATCGGCGAACTGCTGATGCACGACCTGCAGGCGACCGGGATCAGTCCGGGCGATCACCCGATCCGGCATGTCCGCGCCGATCTGGATGCGCGTGGTGTGCTGCCGATCGAGCAACTGCAAGGTTTCCAGACCGGTCGCCGGGTGCACGTCGGTGGAGTGGTCACCCATCGGCAGCGCCCGGCGACGGCGGGTGGCATCACCTTCGTCAATGTGGAGGACGAGACCGGCATCCTGAATGTCATTGTGTCGCGGGGTGTTTGGCACCGCTATCGGCGCATCGCACGTGCGTCGCCGGCCATGGTGGTGCGCGGCATCCTGGAGCGTTCCGAGGACGGTGTCACCAACTTGCTCGCCGATCGTCTGGAGCACCTCACGATCCATGTGCGGACCAGGTCCCGCGACTTCCGGTGACGGTCACCCGGCGCGCGAGGAAGACCCACTCCTTGCCCGGCCGGTCCGGCGCGTCGCGTACCTCGACGACCTCGAAGCCGTGTCGGGCAAGGTCGCGCGTGATCTCGTCATACTCGCGAAAACGCAGTGTCGATGCCGACCTGATCGCTTCACCGTCCATCCGGGTCACGGACTCGAAGGTCACCAGCGGGAGCGGCACCTCGGTCACCGTTCTACTGACAACACTGTGTGTCCCGTCCGGGTGGACCCGCTCGGTCTCAGGCACCTCCCACGCCTCCCAGGCACGCACCTGCGGCCGACGCGTCTCGAAGACAAACCACCCTCCGTCCCGCAGCACATCGTGTACGGCGTCCAGGGTCGCCGCCCAGTCCGCGTCGTCCACGAAGACCTGGGCGACATTGCCGGTCATCACCGCGAGGTCAGCATCGCGCACCCGCCCGGCCAATGCCATCGCGTCACCCTCGAGCCAGGTCACCCGGTCGGCATACGGCTTGGCTCGCGCGACATCGAGCGAGGCGATCGCCGGATCGACACCGGTGACCTCGAGCCCGCGTTCCGCGAGCAGCACTGCGAGACAACCGGTGCCGCAACCGACGTCGACGACCTTCCGGACACCGAGCTCATCGAACATCGCCGCATAGACATCCAGGTCGCTGCGATCATCGTCGAACACGTCATAGAGCACGGCAAGTCTCGGATCGGCGAAGACAGCATCGGGTGGGCGCATGACCCGACGTTAGGACCGTGCCCCCGCCGGCTGCACGCGGTTTTCGGCGGCGGTGATCGTCTGCTCCATCAGCACCGCGATGGTCATCGGCCCGACGCCGCCGGGCACCGGCGTGATGTATGACGCCCGCGTCGCTGCTGCCGAAAACTCAACATCTCCAACGTTCCCCGGGTTTTAGCCGGCGTCGATGACGACCGCGCCCGGCTTGATCCACGCGCCGCGGACCAGTTCCGGACGACCGACCGCCGCGACCACGATGTCCGCCGCCGCGACCTCCTCTGCGAGGTGGGTGGTGCGCGAGTGGCAGAACGTCACCGTCGCATCCCGCGCGAGCAACAGCAGGCCGACCGGCTTGCCGAGGATCGCGCTGCGTCCGACGACGCACACCCGCTTGCCGCTGATCGGCAGCTCGTACGCGTTTAGCAGCCGGACGATGCCTTCCGGTGTGCAAGAGTGAAAACCGTCGGCGGACAGGCCCATCGACGCGAAACTGTGCATCGTGACGCCGTCAACGTCCTTCTCCGGTGCGATCGCCTCGAAGACCGCGAGTTCGTCGACGTGCTGCGGCGCGGGGTGCTGCACCAGGATGCCGTCGACGGAGCCGTCCTCCGACAGCGCTCGCACGGCGGCAACCGCTTTCTCGGTCGACGTCCCTGCCGGCAGCTGGACGCGTCGTGACTCCAGCCCGAGCTGGCCGGCGCGGCGTTGCTTCATCCGGACGTAGGTGTGCGATGCAGGGTCGTCACCGATGAGCACGGTGGCGAGGCATGGTGGACGCCTCTGCGCCGCGGCGAAATTCGCGGCACGCTCGGCGACGTCCGCGAAGATCTCCCGGGACACGGCGGTGCCGTCCAGAATCTGTGCAGTGGTGGCCATCAGCAGACTCCTCTTCCGATCAGGAGTCGTACCCAGGCGGGCGATACGACGAACTCACACTCCCCGGTGGTGCCCCACCTTCGCCAGTCGTGTGCGCTCAGTCTATCGATGCCCGCAGCCGGGCGGCGAAGCCGGCACGTGCGTCGGCGTGGACGTAGCGCGCGTCGCGATGCCGCAGGTAGAGATCGTCCCCGTCATACCTCGGAAGCACGTGCACGTGCAGATGCCAGACGTCCTGGTCGCCAGCGGGCTCATTGTGCTGTCGAGTCGAAACTCCTTGGCACCCATAGGTTTCCCGCATCGCGATCGCGATGTCGCGAGTCAGGTCCCACACTGCATGGCCGACCTCGCGCGGCACGTCGTAGAGGTTCTCCACACATGCTCGTTCGGTATGACGAGCGCGCCACCGTCGTTCTCGGGCCACCATTTCGGCGCAATCCGGGCGAAGACCAACTCGCGCCGCACGACGAGATCCGTCGCTGCGTTGCGGTCGTCCCACTCCCCGCGCACGAACGCGCAGAACGGGCAGCGGTATCCGGCTGGTTCGTGCCGCCACAGGGAAGTCTCCATCGACGGTGAATCTACCTGACCAGTGGTTGGCGGCGCACCCACGCCGAGTCGCACACGTCCCGTCGAGTGGCACCTCTGCAGGTGTGCCAGTCGGCGCCAACTGTGCCAGTCGCGGGTGTGGTTGCGACCGTCAATGGGCGCCAGCGGGGGCCGGACCGGTGGTGTCACCCTCGCGCAGCGTCACCGGCACCACGATGTCGGACACGGACTCACCGGCGAGCAGCGCACGCACCACGTCTCCGACAGCGCGGCCCTTGTCGATCGGGTGCTGGTCGATCGTGGTCAGCGTCCGCGGAAACCACGGCAGCGAGACACCGTCGTATCCGGTCACCGAGAGGTCCTCGGGCACGCGCAGCCCGCGGTCCAGTGCGGCCTGCACCGCACCCGCCGCCAGCAGGTCGCTCTGCGCGATGATCGCGGTCGGCGGCCGCTCAGCGTCCAGCAACAGCCGTGCAGCAGCGTAGCCAGAATCGAAGTCCGGCTCCTCCGCCTCGATCAGCGGCGCGGTCGCGAACACGTCGCGCACCCCGATCGCCCGGTCTCGCGTGTCCGGGAAACGGCTGCGCCGCACCTGGGCGATCGTGCGTGGGCCGGTCGTCCCTCCCCACGCCAACGGCATCATCACGTGCCCGACCCGGCGGTGGCCGAGATCGTGCAACAGCTGCGCGATGGTGCGAGAGGCCGCACGCTCGTCCGCGGTCACCTGCACATCGGCCCCGCGCGGTGCGCCCGTTCCGACGATCGGCACTCCCCGACCGGCGAATTGCTCTGCCAGCAGGTTGTTCTCGTCGCCGCAGAGCATGAAGACCGCAGCATCCGCCGCGACGCGTGATACCTGGGGCCCGCTGTCGCCATACCCCTCGGCTGTATCGGGCAACAGCAGCAATCCGTGCCCCATCTCACCGAGCACCTGGGACAGGCCGTCGAGCACCGAGACGACATACGGGTCGCGGAAGGCGTGCAGGATGCGCCGCTCCACGACCGCCGCGATCACCCCGCTGCGTCCCTGACGCAAGGACGACGCCATCGGATCCGGCCCCCCGTAGCCGAGTTCTGCGGCGGCCGCCCGGACGCGTTCCGCGGTCTCCGTGGCGACCGGTTTGTTGCCGCTGAAGACCAGCGACGCCGTCGAGGTCGCAACCCCGGCCAGGTCCGCCACGTCACGCAGAGTGACCCGCGGGGTCGTCCCGTGACCCGCTTGACCTGCGACTGGCATGTGGAGCAGACTATCGAATCGATTCGATCGAATCGATTCGACGGCTCCCGGATCTCCCCGACCGACTGGAGTCGCACCAGGAGAGGAACGGCATGACGATGACCGAGCGGGCGGCACCACCACTGGCCGCCCGGCCCGACGACGCCCAGATCCGCCGGGCGATCCTCGCCGTCACCGTCATGTTCGCCCTCAACGGTGCGGCGTTCACCACATTCGCGTCCCGCCTGCCCGACGTGAAGTCGCTGCTCGGCCTGTCGCCCGCCGGCCTCGGGCTCTTCCTGATCTCCGGCTCGATCGGCAGCGTGCTCGGTTTGCCGATGTCCGGTTGGATCGCCGGCCGTCTCGGTTCCCGGGTCGCGGTGCGGCTCGCCGCGCTGCTCACCACCGCGGCATACATCGGCACCGCGACATCGGTGGCCACTCGCCACCACTGGACCGCCGTGGCGTTCCTCGTCGTCGCCGGGTGGGGCATCGGCCTCTGGGACGTCGTGATGAACCTGGAGGGCGCCATCGCCGAGCGGCATCTCGGCCGCTCGATCATGCCTCGCTTCCACGCCCTGTTCAGCGGCGGCACCGTGCTGGCGGCCCTCATCGGGGCTGGAGCGACCGCCGCGCACGTCCCGGTCTGGTTGCACGTGGGCGCCATGATGTGTCTCCTCGCCGGCGTCGGGTTGTGGGCCACCCATGGTTTCGGCACCCTGCCGCGGTTGCCCGAGAAGGCACCCGGGACGACGCCCGATCCGGCTGCGGGCGAACGGGTTTCGCATCTCAGCGTGTGGCTCGACCCGCGCGTCCTGTTGATCGGCGTGGTGACGCTCGTCGCGGCGTTCACCGAGGGCACCGCCAACGACTGGTTGTCGCTGGCGTTCGTCGAGGGGCACCACGTCCCGACGTGGGCGGGCGTGCTGGCGTTCGCCACCTTCCTGTCCTGTATGACGGCAGGGCGCCTCATCGGCACCAAACTGCTCGACCGGTTCGGTCGCGTCCCGGTGTTGCGGGTCTGCTTCGCTCTCGCCGTCGTCGGTTGCCTCGTCGTCGTCTTCGCGCCGACCGCGCTGGCCTACGCCGGCATCGTGGTCTGGGGCTTCGGCGTCTCGCTCGGCTTCCCGGTGGGGATGAGCGCCGCGGCGGACGACCCGGTGCGTGCGAATGCGCGCATCTCGGTCATCAGCACCATCGCCTACACCGCGTTCCTCGCCGGGCCGCCGCTGCTGGGACTGCTGGGTGAGCACGTCGGAGTGCTGCACGCACTGCTGGCCGTGGGCGCCGCCGCGACCATCGCCCTGGGCCTGGTGCCCGCGGTGCGCGAGCCGGACGACCTGGCGGTCACTACCGCGGCGCCGGCCGAGCCGCACTTCCCCGCGTGCACCACGTCCGACCCGGCCGTCCTCCCACCGGGCTCCTTCCGCGAGTGACGGGTTCTGCCCAGAGCAGAAAACGTGGGTACGGCGGGCCGGCGAGGCTACCGTCGATCCATGGGTGAAGTGCGACAGCTCCGGCAGCAACGTTCGATCGTCGAGCCGCTCTGGCGGGAGGTGCTCGGCGCGCAGTTGCGACTGCTCCGCCTGCACCGGCGACGCACCATCACCACCACCGCGCAACGCGCGGGCATCTCCGCGCAATACCTCTCGGAGGTCGAACGCGGCCGCAAGGACCCCTCATCGGAGGTCGTCGCAGCCATCGCTGGTGCCCTGGACTGCACTCTGGCGGAGGTCACCGACCTGACCGTCCGGGGGCTGCGCCGGGAGTCCGCGCGCGCCCGGGCCGAGCAGCTCCTGGAGCTGCCCGGCGGCGCCGTTCGGTCGGCACCGGCGCCACTGCGCGGCCCCGTCGCACTGGCAGCCTGACCTTCAGCTGCTGCGATAGGCCATCACCTCATCGGCCAGGCCATAGTCGACGGCCGCCTGCGGCGTGAAGATCCGGTCGCGGTCGGTGTCCTTGCGCAGGGCATCGATCGGCTGGCCCGTGTGGTGCGCCAGCACCTCTTCGGCCTCCGAACGCAGCCGGATCACCTCGTCTGCCGCCAGAATGATGTCCGGTATGGCGCCGCGGCCGCTGCCGGACGGCTGGTGCAGCAACACCCGGGAGTGCGGCAGCACGCTGCGTCTGCCCGGTGCGCCGGCCGCCAGCAGGATCGCGGCCGTCGAGCAGGCCTGGCCGACACAGGTCGTCGCGACCGGTGATCGCACGAACTGCATGGCGTCATACACGGCGAACGTCGCGGTCAGCGAGCCACCCGGCGAATTGATGTAGAGATTGATCTCCTGGTCCGGGTTCACCGACTCCAGGTGCAGGATCTGCGCGATCAGCGCATTGGAGACACCGTCGTCGATCTCCGTGCCGAGATAGACGATCCGCTCCGACAACAGGTGGCTGTAGACGTCCATCACCCGGTCACCGCGCGGCGACGAAGCGATCACGTTCGGGATGGTGTACGCACTCATGTCGCTTGCGAAACTCCTAGTCCGACAGGTGTTTTCCGTGGTTTGATGCGGTCGAGGTCATCGATGACCAGGTCGATGAACCCGTAGTCGACAGCGTCCTGGGCGGTGTACCAGCGATCGCGCAGTGAGTCCTCGAAGATGCGCTCCGCCGGCTGTCCGGTCAGCTCGGCGGTGATGCCGAGGACGGTGTCCCGGGTGTGCCGCAGATCGTCCGCCTGCAGCTCGATGTCGACGGCGGTGCCGCCGAAACCGGCACTGCCCTGGTGCATCAGGATCTTGGAGTGCGGCAGCGCGTAACGCTTGCCCCGCTGCCCGGCGGTGAGGATGAATTGCCCTGCACTGCAGGCCAATCCAAGCGCCAACGTCGAGACGTCGTTCGGGATCGCCTGCATGACGTCCATGATCGCGAGCATCGCCGGCACGGAACCGCCGGGTGAATTGATCCAGAAGCTGATGTCCGCGCGTGGGTCGGCGGCAGACAACAGGTAGAGCTGCGAGATGAGCCGAGTGCCGATCTCGTCGTCGAGCGCGGTGTCGAGGACGATGATCCGCTGATCGAGCAGATGCTCGGCGAGTTGCCGACTGAGTGGATGTGGTGGTCTGGGTTGTTCCTCGGACATGCCCTCAGGATCTGACAATGCCGTTGTGGAAAAACAGGTTTCACTGCTGTGAGCAGCGAACTCCGCGGTCGCGGCGCCCCGGACCCGCACCCTCGTCCGTAGGATCAGGTCATGACTGCGGACTCCGATCGAGCACGCGCCGACCTGGCTCCCGACGGGGTGCTGCGTGCGGCGATCAACCTCGGCAACCCGGTGCTGGCACATGGCGACGCCGACCGGCCCGGCGGGATCACGGTGGACCTGGCCCGCCAGGTCGCTGAGCGGTTGGGCGTCGAGGTCGAGTTCCACTGCTTCGACGCTGCGCGCAAGTCCTTCCACGAACTCGTCAAAGGACGCGCGACGCTCGGCTTCCTGGCCGTGGAGCCGGCTCGCGCGCGGGAGGTCACCTTCACGGCGCCCTACGTGCTCATCGACGGCGTGTATGCCGTGCCGGACGCGTCGTCCTGCACCACACCGTCGGATGTCGACGTCACCGGTGTGCGGGTCGGCGTGAAGGAGGGCTCGGCATACGACCTGTTCCTGACTCGGACGCTGCAGCACGCGACGGTCGTCCGCGGCGTCGACGGGACCGCAGTGTTCCTCGAACAGCAACTGGACGTCGCCGCGGGCATCCGCGAGCCGGTGACCGAGTTCGCCCATGCGAAGGGCGGCATACGGCTGCTCGACGAACCGTTCATGCAGATCCGCCAGGCGATGGCCACCGGGCCGTTCGCCGCGCCGAGCACCACGCAGTGGCTGGACGCCCTGCTGGACCGCTTGGCCGCCGACGGTTTCGTCGCGGAGGCGCTGCGCAGCTCCGGTCAGTCCGAGGGGCTCGCCGCGCCACGCGGCCGCGGATGACAGGCTGGAGACATGCCCAACCGTCTCGCGGAGTCCCTCAGCCCCTACCTGCGTCAGCACGCGGACAACCCGGTCGACTGGCAGGAGTGGGGCGCGGAAGCGCTACAGGACGCGGCGGACCGGGACCTGCCGATCCTGTTGTCGGTCGGCTACGCCGCCTGCCACTGGTGCCACGTCATGGCGCACGAGTCGTTCGAGGATGCGCAGGTCGCGGCGGCGATCAACGCGTCCTTCGTCGCGATCAAGGTCGACCGCGAGGAACGGCCCGACATCGACGCCGCCTACATGACGGCCACGACCGCGATGACCGGCAGTGGCGGCTGGCCGATGACCTGTTTGCTGACGCCGAACGGCAAGCCGTTCTTCGCCGGCACCTACCTTCCGAAACCGCAATTCCTGCAGCTGCTCTCGGCGGCGAAACACGCCTGGAACCACCAGCGCGAGGAGGTCAGGGCCTCGGGCGAGAGTGTCGCCGGGCAACTGGCCGCCGCCGCGACGCGTGGCAGCACCGCAGCCCTCACCGACGAGGTCGCCGCTGAGGCCGTCGCCGCACTGTGGGCGTCGTACGACCAGACGTACGGCGGTTTCGGTGGCGCGCCCAAGTTCCCGCCGTCCATGGTGCTGGAGTTCCTTCTCCGCCACCACGTCCGCACCGGCGACGAGACAGCCCTGGCGATGGCTGAGCACACCTGCGAGGCCATGGCCCGCGGTGGCATCTACGACCAGCTCGCCGGCGGGTTCGCCCGCTACAGCGTCGACGCGACGTGGACGGTGCCGCACTTCGAGAAGATGCTCTACGACAATGCCCAGCTGCTGCGCGTCTATGCGCACCTGTGGCGCGCGCGCCGAGCGCCACTGGCGGCGCGCATCGCCACTGAGACGGCGCAGTTCATCATTCGCGACCTCGGCACGGCCGAGGGCGTTTTCGCCAGCGCCCTCGACGCCGACACCGACGCCGTGGAGGGAGCGACCTACGTCTGGTCGCCGGCCGAGCTGCGGGAGGTCCTGACCGATGACGATGCCGATCGCGCGGCCGCACTGCTCGGCGTGACCGCACCAGGCACCTTCGAGCACGGCACCTCGACTCTTCAGCTCGCGCAGGACCCGGAAGACCCCGATTGGTGGGAGGCGACCCGCAGGACGCTGCTCGACCGGCGTTCGCGTCGCCCGCAGCCCGCGCGCGATGACAAGGTCGTCACCTCATGGAACGGCCTGGCCATCGCGGCGCTGGCCGAAGCAGCGATGATCCTCGGAGAGCACGAATGGCTCGATGCGGCAACGACTGCAGCCGATTTCCTGCTCGCGCGACACATCGTGGGCGGACGCCTGCGCCGCACCTCGTTGAGCGGCCGGATCGGGGCGGCCGACGCCGTCGCGGACGACTACGGCAACTTCGGTGATGCGCTCCTGGTCCTGCACCAAGCGACCGGCGAGCGGCGCTATCTGGCGGCTGCCGAAGAACTGCTGACCACCGCGCAGCGGTTGTTCTCCGACGATTCCGGCGGCTTCCGGGATGCGGCCGCGGACGGGGAGCAACTGTTCTTCACCCCGCGCGGTGCCGGAGACAACGCCGAGCCGTGCGGCACCTCCAGCCTGGCCGGCGCATTGCTCACCCTGAGTGCACTGACCGGGGACACCGCCAGCCGCGCGCGTGCCGAGTCGGCGCTTGCGGCGATGGGCGAGATCGCCACGCAGGCGCCCCGATTCGCCGGATGGGCCCTGGCCGTCGGGGAAGCAGCATTGGCCGGCCCGGTGCAGGTCGTCGTGGTGGGTGATGATCGGGCAGCCCGCGGACTGGCGCGCACCGCGTGGAGCACGCCCGCGGCCGGGACGGTCATCGTGCACGGACGTCCCGACTCCGGGCAGAGTCCACTGCTCGCCGACCGTCCCCTGGCGGACGGCCGATCGGCGGCCTATGTCTGTCATGGTTTCGTCTGCCGGACGCCGGTCACCGATCGCGACGTGCTGCTCGATGAGCTGACCGGATGGTCGAGCCGCAACAGCTGAGCCCCGTTCTCCCACAACACTTTTCGAAGCCATTCGGCACCCAGGTCGAGTCGTGCGAGCGCCGACAACTGGTGTGCGTAGGGGTAGGGGATGTTCGGGTAGTCGGACCCGAGAACGACCCGATCGCCGAGCTGCGCCAGGCGCGCGACATACCCGTCCGGCAGCGGGGCGAAGCGCTCGGTGAAATCGGTGGCGACCATGGTGGTGTCCAGCCACACGTTCGGGAAGCGCTCCACCAGGTCGGCGAACTGGTGGTATTCGGGCATGCCGGCGTGCGCGATGATCAGGGTGAGTTGCGGGTGTTTCGCCAGCACCCGGCTGATCCGTGCGGATCCGGTGAACTGCCCTGCCAACGGTGCCGATCCCGCGTGTATGACGACTGGTGTCCCCGCGTCGGCCAGCTGTGCCCAGGCACCGTCCAGCTGCTCGTCGTCCGGCGCGTAGGCGCCGACCTGCACGTGCATCTTGAACAGTCGCGCGCCGGCGTCCAGCGCCTGTCCCACATAGGTGGAGACGTCCGGCTCGGGATAGAGCGTGGCGCAGTGGACGCCGTCGGGCACCCGCCGCGCGAAATCTGCGTTCCAGTCGTTCAGCCAGCGCGCCATACCGGGCTTGTGCGGATAGGTCAGCGCCGGGATGGCCCGCACGCCGAAGCCGCGCAGCACGGCGAGCCGGGTCGCCTCGTCGAAGCGGTAGGTGATGGGCCACGGCGCACCGTAGTGGCCTGCGGCTGCGTCGAAGTAGGCCCACACCTTGCGCAGCATCGGCTCGGGCAGGAAGTGCACATGGACGTCCGCAAGGCCGGGGATGCCCAGCGTCCGAAGGTGATCGGGGATGTCGGCGTCGGTGGCCGGTCCACGCTGCGTGGCCTGCTGGGCCTGCGTCGGATCCGCCATGGCGCCAGCTTAACGACACGGCCCGCACCGACCTGGAGTTGAATGGAGCCATGACTGACGTGTCTTCACCGGCCCAGCGGGAAATCCTCACCTGGGACCTGTTCGGCAGCGCGAGCCGAGAGCTCGCCCGAGCGATCCACGACGACGGATACCGGCCGGACCTGATCATCTCCATCGCCCGTGGCGGACTCATCCCCGCCGGCGCGATCAGCTACGCGCTCGGGATGAAGAACGTGCACGTGCTCAACGTCGAGTTCTACACCGGCGTGGACGAGCGCCTGCCGATGCCGGTGATGCTCCCGCCGGTGCCCCAGCCGGTCGACCTGTCCGGTGCGACGGTGCTGATCATCGACGATGTGGCAGACACCGGCGGCACCCTGGATCTGGTGCGCAGGTTCTGCGAGGGCCACGTCAAGGAGACCCGCTCGGCGGTGATCTACGAGAAGTCGCGCTCGATCGTCAAGTGCGAATACGTCTGGAAACGCACGGATCAGTGGATCGACTTCCCCTGGTCGAGTCAGCCCGAGATCGGGTGACCCTCAGCCCTGCGGGCGCAGGAACGGGAACGCCAGCGTCGCCTTGATGTTCTGTCCGGTGAGCATCATCACCACCCGGTCGACCCCGATGCCCAAGCCACCGGTCGGCGGCATGGCGAGCTCCAGCCCGGCGAGGAACGCCTCGTCCAGCTGCATCGCCTCCACGTCACCGCCCGCGGCGGCAAGCGACTGCTGGGTGAAGCGTTGCCGTTGGTCCACGGGGTCGGTCAGTTCGCTGTATGCCGTGCCCAGCTCCGTGCCGAACGCCACCAGGTCCCACTGTTCGGTCAGCAGCGGGTTGTCCCGGTGCCGCCGAGCCAGTGGGGACACTTCGACGGGGAAGTCGCAGTAGAACGTGGGGAAGATCGTCTGCTTCTCCACGAGTGCTTCGTACAGCTCCATGACGAGTTTTCCGACGGACTGATCGGAGTGCACCGGGATGCCGTGGTCGCGGCAGATCTGCGCGACCGCCTCGCGCTCCGTGGCAGTGCTGATCGGCACGCCGGTCGCGTGGGAGACTGCATCGTGCACGGTCATGATGGGCCACGGGGTGGAAAGGTCGACCTCGTCATACCCGCCGGAGCCGTCGGGCCGCAGCGCCACCGGCTGGCCGTGGACGGCGGTCGCCACGTTGAGCAGCACGTCACGGGTGAGTTCCCGCATGGTCGTGTAATCGCTGTAGGCCGCATAGGCTTCCAGCGAGGTGAATTCCGGGTTGTGCGTCGCATCGACGCCCTCGTTGCGGAAGTTGCGGCCGATCTCGAAGATGCGTTGCATGCCACCGACCGCGAGCCGCTTCAGGTAGAGCTCCGGCGCGATCCGCAGATAGAGCTCCATGTTGTAGGCGTTGATGTGGGTGGCGAAGGGCCGCGCCGCCGCCCCGCCGTGCACCGGCTGCAGCATCGGTGTCTCCACCTCGAGATATCCGCGGTCCTGGAAGGTCTCACGCATCGCGCGGACAGCGGCCGAACGCTGTACCAGCAGCCGCCGAGCGTCCCGGTCGAGGATGAGCTCGAGCGAGCGATTGCGCGCACGGGTGTCCTCGCTGGGCAGGACACCGAGACCGGGTACCGGGCGCAAGCACTTCGCGGCCATCTGCCAGGAGTGCAGCAGCACCGACAACTCCCCGGTGCGGGAGGTCGCCACGGGGCCGGTCACGCTGACCAGGTCGCCCAGGTCCACGGTGCGGCGCCACAGACACCGGGCGTCGTCCGGCGAATCCGCCGCCGTGACGATCACCTGCAACGTCTCGTACCCGTCCTCCAGCACCGCGAAGCTCACGCCACCCAGGTCGCGCAACGCGCGCACCCGGCCGGCGACGGAGACCACCTGATCAGTGACCCGGTCCGGAGGCAGTGCGGCATACCGCTGGCGGATGTCGTAGGCGCGATCGGTCCGCTGGACGGCCACCGGATATCCGTTGACGCCGGCCTCGTCGAGCACCTCGAGTTTGTCCCGTCGCACCCGCTGCTGCTCGGAGAGCCGGACCGGCGGCGGCGTCGGGAGCAGCAGGGCGTTCTCCTGCTCCCGCACGCGATCCACGAACCACGGCTCCGCCCGAGGTGGCTGCACATCCGACGGTCGCGGACCGGTCAGCACACGTGGGCCCATCATCGGCACGAAACCCTCGGCGATGCCCATCGCCAGCCCGGCACGCGGCACCGTCAGTGCCGGGTCGTAGCACAGCAGCCGGGGCACCCAGGTGGGCTTGTACTTGTCGTTGGACCGGTAGAGGGTCTCCAACTGGAAGAAGCGCGAGGCGAACGACAACGCAGCGTCGTTGAGGCGGGTGATCGGGCCGGCGCCGACCTGATCGGCGCTGCTGAACACCTCACGGAAAACGGCGAAGTTCAACGAGATCCGCCGTATGCCGTGCTCTGGCGCGGCCTCGATCAGCTCGGAGACGAGATATTCGTTGAGGCCGTTCTCGGCGTCCCTGTCACGCCGCATCAGGTCGAGCGACGCCCCGCGCACCCCCCAGGGCACGAACGACAGGAAGCCGCGGATCCGTCCGCTCGCATCGTGCGCCGTGATGATCACACAGCGGCCGTCGGCTGGATCGCCCAACCGGTTGAGCGCCATCGAGAAGCCGCGTTCGGTCTCCTCGCCGCGCCACTGCTCGGCCAGCTCGCCGATGGTGTCGAGCTCGGCAGTGGACAACTCGGCGTGCCGCCGGACCCGGGTGGTGTAGCCGGCACGGCGTAGACGGGTCACCGCCTGGCGCACCGGCCGCATGGACCGGCCGCGCAGGGAGAAGGTCTCCACGTCGATGATCGCCTCGTCACCCAGCGCGAAGGCCTTCAGCCCGGCTTCGACATACTCGTGCGAACCGTGCTCGGAACTGGACAGCACCGCAGGATAGAGACCATGGGAACGGCACTGCTCGAGCCATGCCTGTATGGCGGACTGCCAGGATGCGGGCCGGCCGATCGGGTCCGCGCTCGCGACGCTGACGCTGCCTTCGTTGCGGTAGGTGACCGCCGCCTGACCGTCGGGTGAGAACACCACGCTCTTGTCGCGGCGGGTGGCGAAGTAGCCGAGGGAGTCCCCCTCCCCGTGCAGCAGCAGCAGCCGGCGGATGGCGAGCTCCTCGTCCGCCGTCTGGAACTGCCGGCCGCGTCCGGAGCGCAGGAAGACCAGGCTCGCGAGCAACAGGGCGATCGTCGACATGATGCCGGCCAGCCCGTAGACCCACGGGTGACCGGAATGACCGTGCAGTCCCGGAGTGCCGGGTTCGGAAGTGAAGCCGAAGGTGGACCGGAGCGCGAAGCGAGCGATCTCATGCGTGCCGCGCAGCGTGTTGTCGGCCGTCGCCGAGATGGCGAAGGTGATGAGGAAGGAGGCCAGCAGGCCACTGACCAGGACGGCGGCAGCAGCGGTCCGGCTTCCTTCCGCCAGACGTGCGGGAAAGCAGCGCCGGCTCGCCGCGACGGCGAGAAGGACCGCGAGGCCGATCACGAAAGCCACGGCGGTGGTCGGCACACTCGTGACGAACGAGTGATAGTCCCGATCGAACCCGGTCAGCCGTGAGTCCTGCAACCAGTCCTGGCGGAAGATGGCACCGAGCAGCAACAAGAGGCTGCTGAGCACGCTGAGGAACATGAGCACCACGACGACCGTGTGACCGAACCGAAGCCGTCGCCGCACCGCGCCCGCGAGCACGAACAGCAAGCAGACGATGAACAGGCTGGGTTCGGCCGGCACGTTCACCAGGCCGAGGACGTCGTCGATGATCGAGACGACGATGTTGTCGTGCAACGGCACACTGAGCAGGGAGAGGACCGCGCCGAACATGAAGGCACGTCCGGTCCAGCGAGCGACGAGTTCGCGCCACGGCACCGGAGTGCGTTGCCGGACGGTCGGGCCGCCGTACGGGTTGAACGAGCCACGCAACAGTTTCGGGACCCACCCCACGTCGCCGATCACACCTGCGCTCCTTCGCCCTCACGCACGACTCTCGAACGTCGGGCCGATCCTACAGTTGCGAAGATAAGAAATCGCCGAAGCCGTCGGCGCATCAGAGGGCCGACCGGCACAAAGAAATGTGGCCCCGCCTGACTCAGGCGGGGCCACATTGAATGATTGTTCGGCGGTGTCCTACTCTCCCACACCCTACCGAGTGCAGTACCATCGGCGCTGAAGGGCTTAGCTTCCGGGTTCGGGATGTGACCGGGCGTTTCCCACTTCGCTATAACCGCCGTAACCCTGTGAAACAAGGTCACTC
>NZ_JBQCGS010000052.1:0-43795 GCF_051955415.1 Flexivirga sp. | reverse complement strand
CCGAGGCGGGCGCTGGTACCCTCCGAGCACCACCCAGCAGCCCCTCGCGGGGAGGGGGTGGGCCCGATATTCACGGCACCCACCCCTTCCGCCGTCATACACAACCCGCAAGGAGAGACGCGTGGCCACCAACTTCGTGGACCGAGTGGTCCTGCACGTGCGCGCCGGGCACGGCGGGCACGGCGTCGCGTCGGTGCACCGGGAGAAGTTCAAGCCGCTCGGTGGACCCGACGGCGGCAACGGCGGCAAGGGCGGCAGCGTGATCCTCGAGGTCGACCCGCAGTCGACCACCCTGCTGGAATACCACCGCAGCCCGCAGCGCGTCGCCCCGAACGGCCGCCCCGGCGCCGGTGACGAACGCAACGGCGCCGACGGCGAGGACCTGGTCCTGCCGGTGCCGGAGGGCACCGTCGTCAAGGACTCCCGCGGCGAGGTGCTGGCCGACCTGATCGGTGCCGGTGCGCGGTTCGTGGCCGCGAACGGCGGCCGCGGCGGCCTGGGCAACAAGGCGCTGGCGTCCCCGCGGCGCAAGGCGCCCGGCTTCGCGCTGCTCGGCGAGCCCGGCGACGAGTCGGACATCACGCTGGAGTTGAAGACCCTGGCGGACGTGGCGTTGATCGGCTACCCGTCGGCCGGCAAGTCCAGCCTGGTGTCGGTGATGTCGGCGGCCAAGCCGAAGATCGCCGACTATCCCTTCACCACCCTGGTGCCCAACCTCGGTGTCGTCACTGCGGGTTCGCAGCGTTACACCATCGCCGACGTGCCGGGGCTGATCCCGGGCGCGAGTCAGGGCAAGGGTCTCGGGCTGGAGTTCCTGCGGCACGTCGAGCGCTGCTCGGTGCTGGTGCACGTCGTCGACTGCGCCACCCTCGAGCCGGGCCGCGACCCGCTGTCCGATCTGGACGTCATCGAGCAGGAGCTCGCCGAGTATGTCGCCGACGACTCCCTCGGCGGCAAGCCGCTGTCGGAACGCACCCGCATCGTCGTGCTCAACAAGGCAGATGTGCCGGATGCCCGCGAACTCGCCGAGCTCGTCCGCCCCGACCTGGAGGCCCGCGGCCTGGAGGTGCACATCGTCTCCGCTGTCGCGCACACCGGCCTCAAGGAGCTCAGCTTCTCGCTGGCCGCGCACGTCGACCGCGCCCGTGCCGAGATCGAGTCCAGCATCACCCCGCAGCGGATCGTGGTGCGCCCCCAGGCCGTCGACGACTCCGGTTTCACGATCCGCAAGGAGATGCACGGCACCGACGAGGTCTTCCGGATCATCGGTGAGCGACCCACCCGGTGGGTGCGGCAGACCGACTTCGCCAACGATGAAGCAGTCGGCTACCTCGCCGACCGGCTGGCGCGCCTCGGCGTCGAGGAGGAACTCTTCAAGGCCGGCGCGGTGCCCGGTTCGACCGTCCTGATCGGCCCGGCGGACAACGCCGTGGTCTTCGACTGGGAGCCGACGATGGCGACCGGTGCAGAACTCCTCGGACCCCGCGGCACCGACCTGCGCTTGGACGTCGATGGCGGCCGCGCCACCCGCGCCCAGAAGCGCTTGGAGTTCCATCGCCGCAAGGACGCACAGCGCGAGGCACGCGAGGAGCTGGACGCCGAGCGCAAGGCCGGGCTGTGGACCGACCGGGACCCCGCCGTCGTCGACAGCGATGAGTGATCGGGACACCGATCAGCTGCGTGCGGCGGTCGCATCGGCCGCCACCGTCGTGGTCAAGGTCGGCTCCAGTTCGCTCACCAGCGTCCAGGGCGGCCTCGACCCGGAGCGGGTCACCGCGCTCGCCGATGCGCTGGCTGCTCGTCGGCTGTCCGGAGCGAACATCGTGCTGGTCTCCTCCGGTGCGATCGCGGCCGGCATGGTCCCGCTCGGGCTGCGCCGCCGTCCGCGTGACCTGGCCACCCAGCAGGCGGCGGCCAGCGTGGGACAGGGCGCGCTGCTGGCGGCATACAGCGTGGCGTTCGCGCGGCACGGCCTGACCGCCGGACAGGTGCTGCTCACCGCCGACGACGTCACCCGGCGCGGGCACTACGTCAACGCCCGGCGCACGATCGAGCGGCTGCTTGCGCTCGGCGTGGTGCCGGTGGTCAAGGAGAACGACACGGTCGCCACCCACGAGATCCTGTTGGGCGACAACGACCGGCTCGCCGCCCTGGTCGCGCATCTCATCGATGCCTCGGCGCTGGTCCTGCTGTCCGACGTCGACGCCCTGTATGACGCGCCGCCCACGCAGCCCGGGGCCCGGCGCATCGGCGAGGTGCTCGAGCAGGCGTCGCTGGACGGTGTGGACGTGGGAGGGACCGGTTCGGCGGTCGGCACCGGCGGCATGGTGACCAAGATCGAGGCGGCCCAGATCGCCACCGCCGCGGGCGTGCCGACCGTTCTGACGTCGGCGCCGCTGGCCGGGGCCGCGCTGGCCGGCGAGGACGTCGGCACGATCTTCGCGCCGCAGGGGCACCGGCCCAGTGCGCGGCAATTGTGGTTGCGCTACGCGACCTCCCCGCAGGGCCGGCTGGTGATCGACGACGGCGCGGTCGCAGCGATCACCGAGCGCGGGAAATCGTTGCTGCCAGCGGGTATTCGCCGGATCACCGGGCACTTCTCGACGGGTGACGCCGTTGACCTGGTGGACGAGTCCGGTCTGGTGGTCGCGCGCGGCCTGGTCAACTACGACGCCAAGGAGCTGCCCCGGCTGCTGGGGCGCAACACCCACGAGCTGGCGCGCACGCTGGGGGCGGCATACGAGCGTGAGGTCGTGCACCGCGACCACCTGGCGGTGCTGGCCGGTAGGGCACGACGATGAGCGAGGATGGTGACGTGAGCGACTACAGTCGGCCGATCCCTGCGTCGGAGGCGCAGGCCGAGCAGTTGGCGGCCGCGGCGCAGGAGCAGGAGCCACCCACCAAGGAATGGTGGGACGACCCCCGGATGCCCTGGAAGGGTAAGCCGGGCAGGGCCGACATGTGGTGCATCGGACTGATCATCGCCACCGGCGCCTACGGCCTGTTGACGATCCCGGTGCGGCCGTGGATCCTCGGCAACTTCTCGGCACCGGCACGTGACTACATCCTGGCCTGCTTCAGCGGCTCCAACATCGCCATGGTCGATATCGGTGCGCTGGCCAGGGTCGGACAGCACCAGCCGTTCTGGTGGCTGGCGATCATCGCCGCGTCGCTGACCTCGATCAAGTTCGACTGGCTGTGGTGGTGGGCCGGTCGCCTCTGGGGGCGCGGTGTCATCGACATGATCGCCGCGCGTTCGAAGTGGGCGGCCCGGACGGCGTACTGGGCCGAGAGCATCGCCCGGCGGTTCGGCGGGCCGGCGGTCTTCTTGGTGTGGTTTATCCCGTTGCTGCCCAGCTCCATCGTCTACGCGTTCGTCGGCGACGCCCGCATGTCGTTGCGGCGCTTCCTGCTCATCGACTTCCTCGCCGGGCTGGTCTACCGCGGCCTGTGGATGTATGCCGGCTACCGGATGGGGGAGCCGGCCAAGGATCTGGTCAACCAGTTGGCCAAGTACAGCCTCTACCTGACCATC
This sequence comes from Flexivirga sp., assembly GCF_051955415.1. NCBI lineage: Bacteria > Bacillati > Actinomycetota > Actinomycetes > Micrococcales > Dermacoccaceae > Flexivirga > Flexivirga sp. Next base: position 40,260 of record NZ_JBQCGS010000052.1, on the reverse strand, counting down.
GGTGGCATCATCATCGTCTTCATCGGCGTCTACCGGCAGCAGCGGCGGTTCTCCGCGTCGCACCGGTGAGGCTGACCCGTGCATAACTCGCGACGGTCGCGACGTGTGTGGGGGTATGCCGGTGTGGCGCGTGCATAACTCGCGACGGTCGCGACGTGTGTGGGGGTATGCCGGTGTGGCGCGTGCATTACTCGCGACGGTCGCGATTGCGTGGTGCCCGCGAGTTCCTGGCCGGCGCCGACGGACACTGACGGTCGAATGCATGGCTGACGGTCGCGAGCGACCGTCAATGCGCAAACGACCGTCACAGTCGTCCGACGATCGAGTGTCCGGCCCGCGAATACCCACACCCGAACGGTCGGGCCGCTTCTACCCTGAAGGTATGAGCACCCCGCGAGGTTGCTCCTCCGCCACGCTTCTCCGAACACTTCATGGGGACCCCGTATGACGAACACGATCGACCAGCCCACCCGTGCCGACGCCACGAGTCGCGTTGAGCGGGCAGGGGGAGCGGCCCGGGTCGCCGCCCAGCGGCTCGCGGTGCTGACCCGCGCCGACAAGGACGCCGCGCTGCACGCCCTCGCCGACGCGCTGCTCGCGGCGACCGACCGCATCGTCGCCGCCAACGAGGCGGACCTCGCGCGCGGCCGGGAGTCCGGCATGGCCGAGGGCCTGCAGGACCGCCTGCGTCTCGACCCCGAACGGGTGGCCGCGATCGTCGAGGCGCTGCGACAGCTCGCCGGGCTACCGGACCCGGTGGGCGACATCGTGCGCGGTTCCACCCTGGCCAATGGTCTGCAGTTGCGACAGATCCGCGTGCCGATGGGTGTGGTCGGCATGATCTACGAGGCACGGCCCAACGTCACCGTCGACGCCGCGGGCCTCGGCCTCAAGAGTGGCAACGCGATGATCCTGCGCGGTGGCTCGGCGGCGGCTGACACCAACCGGGTCATCGTCGGTGTCCTGCGAGAAGCGCTGGCGCAGCAGGGGATTCCCGCCGACGCCGTGCAGCTGCTGGACGGCGGTCACGAGGACGTCAACGCGCTGATCACCGCCCGCGGACTGGTCGATCTGGTCATTCCGCGAGGCAGTGACCGACTCATCCAGGCCGTCGTGCAGGGTGCGACGGTGCCCGTCATCGAGACCGGGGTCGGCAACTGCCACGTGTATGTCGACGCCGCCGCGGACCTCGATCAGGCCGTGGCGATCGCGGTCAACTCCAAGACCCACCGCCCCAGCGTGTGCAACGCCGCCGAGTCGCTGCTGGTGCACCGCGACATCGCCGACGCCGTGCTGCCCGCGTTGTATGACGCCCTGACCTCCGCCGGCGTCGTGCTGCACACCGACCAGCGCGCCGGGGAGATCGCAGGTCGGCACGGCACGCCATACACACCGGCGACGGAAGATGACTTCGGGACCGAATACCTCGACCTGCAGTTGAGCGTCGCGGTCGTCGACGACCTGGACGCGGCGATCGCGCACATCGGCCGCTACGGGTCCGGTCACACTGAGGTGATCGTCACCGCGGACCGCGCCGCGGCGCGCCAGTTCGTCGCGCGCGTCGACGCGGCGGTGGTCGCGGTCAACGCGTCGTCGCGGTTCACCGACGGCGGTGAGTTCGGCTTCGGGGCCGAGATCGGCATCTCCACCCAGAAGCTGCACGCTCGCGGCCCGATGGGTCTGCAGGAGCTGACCAGCACCAAATGGGTCGTCGAGGGCGACGGGCAGGTCCGCTAGCGCGACGTCCTCCGGTCGCCCGGCGGTGCGAGAGGCCCGCGCCATACCCGATAAGCTGAGCGCATGAGGTCGTCCCTGGTCCAGCTCGCAACAGATTCCTCCGTGCCCAAGCTGGAGGAGCACCACCTGCCGATGCCGCACATCCTCTACGGCTTGATCGCGTTCGCCGTGTTCCTGCTGCTGCTGGGCATCCTGTGGACCTTCCGCAACACCGCCGCCGACCAGCGCGACGGTGCCGAAGGGGAGAAGGAGCACTGACCATCCGGCTGGGGGTGATGGGCGGCACGTTCGACCCCATCCACCACGGCCACCTGGTTGCAGCCAGTGAGGTGCAGGCCCGTCTCGACCTCGACGAGGTGGTGTTCGTGCCGACCGGGCAGCCGTGGCAGAAGGAAGGCCGCGGTGTCACCTCCGCCGAGCACCGCTACCTCATGACGGTGATCGCGACCGCGTCGAACCCGCGCTTCACCGTCAGCCGGGTCGACATCGACCGGCCCGGTCCCACCTACACCATCGACACGCTGACGGACCTGCGCCGACAGCGCCCGGACGCGGAGCTGTTCTTCATCACCGGCGCCGACGCGCTGGCGCAGATCCTGTCCTGGCGGGGCGTGGACCAGATGTGGCCACTCGCGCAGTTCATCGGGGTGACGCGCCCGGGCCACGTGTTGTCCGACAAGGGGCTGCCGCGCGACCATGTGCGGTTGATGGAAGTGCCTGCCATGGCGATCAGTTCGACCGACTGCCGGCAACGCGTCGTCGACGACGAGCCGGTCTGGTATCTCGTTCCGGACGGCGTCGTGCAGTACATCGGCAAGTATCAGCTCTACAAGCCGGAAGCCGGCGCAATGAAGGAGGCGTGAGGGTGACCGCGACCGCACGGGCCATCGACCTGGCCAGGGCCGCAGCCGCCGCGGCGGAGGACAAGCTGGCGACCTCGGTCGTCGCGATCGACGTCAGCGACCAACTGGGGCTGACCGACGTCTTCCTCGTCGTCTCCGGTGAGACCGAACGCCAGGTCTCCGCGATCGTCGACGCCATCGAGGAGCGGCTGCACGAGTTGGGCAGCAAGCCGATCCGGCGGGAGGGCGGCCGTGACGACCGGTGGGTCCTGATGGACTTCGACGACATCATCGTGCACGTGCAGCACGACGAGGAGCGGGAGTTCTACGCTCTCGAACGCCTCTGGCGCGACTGCCCGACGATCGACCTCACCCAGCAGTGAGCGCACCGGCGCCGCGTCGCTTGCTCGTATGGCGCCACGGTGAGACCACCTACAACGCCGCCGGCAGGTGGCAGGGCCAGTTCGACGCCCCGCTCTCCGAGCGTGGTCGGCGGCAGGCCGCGTATGCCGCCGAATCGCTTGCGCAGCAAGATGTTTCCCGCATCGTCGCATCCGACCTGAGCCGGGCCGCCGACACGGCTCGGGCGCTGGCGTCGGTGAGCGGCATACCGTTGTCCTTCGACCGGCGCTTCCGGGAGGTCGACGTGGGCAGCTGGGCCGAGCTGACCACCGCCGAGATCCGCGACCGCGACGCCGACCTGCTGGACCGCATCAGCGCCGGCGAGGACGTGCCACGTGGCGGCACCGGCGAGACGATGGCCGACGTCGCCCAGCGCACCACCGCGGCAGCCCGCGACGTCATCGCCACGATGACACCGGGGGAGACCGTCGTCGTGGCCACCCACGGCTTCGCCGCACGCGTGTTGTGCGCGTCGCTGTGCGGCATACCGCAGCAGATCGCGTTGCAGTCGTTCCAGGGCATGGGCAACTGCCACTGGGCGCAACTGGCCGAGCACGGGGACCGCTGGCAGATCGCCGGCTGGAACCTGCGACGAGCACCACTCACGACGCAAGGAGCGAGGTCGCGATGAGCGGCACCAAGACCACCGGCGCCACCACGAAGTCGTCCAGATTCGGCGGGCGCCGGACGATCCCACCGCGCTGGATGGCGCGTGGGATGTCCCTCTACCCGCCGCTGCTCGGCGCCGGCATCCGGGTGCGCGAATTCTCCGACGACTGGACGGTCTGCCGCACCGAGTTGCGCCTCAACCGGTTCAACCGCAACCAGCAGGGGACCGCGTTCGGCGGCTCGATCGGGTCGATGTCGGACGCGTTCTTCGCGCTGCTGCTGTGGAACCAGCTCGGCAAGGGCTACTACGTCTGGGACACGAAGGCGGAGATCGACTACCTCAGCCCCGGCACCTCGACCGTGCACGGGCGCTTCGAAGTGCCCCGTGAGGTGGCCGAGGAGGTGCGGGCCGCGGCCGAGTCCGGGCAGAAGGTGCTGCGCTGGTTCGAGACCGATCTGACGCTCGACGACGGCACCGTCGTGGCGCACGTGCGGCGGCAGGTTTACGTCCGCAAACGGCAGGATCACCGCGGCTGAGCACGCGGCACCGGCCCGATTTGGTGCAGCCGCCTCCGGCTGGCTACAGTATGTCGGTCGCCGGTTCTCCCGGAGGACAACCCACTACGGGGCATTGGCGCAGTTGGTAGCGCGCTTCCATGGCATGGAAGAGGTCAGGGGTTCGAATCCCCTATGCTCCACCCACCCAGAGCAAGAGCCCGGCCATCGGCCGGGCTCTTGCTGTTGGTATGACGAGGCGGATCAGGCCTGGTGGAAGACCTGCCGCATCCGTCCGAGTCCCTCGATCTCGGCTTCCACGACGTCACCGGCACGCAGGTAGGGCTTGGGCTCCGGCGCACCCAGGGCGACGCCGGCAGGCGTGCCCGTGCTGATCACGTCGCCGGGGTGCAGCACCATGAACTGGCTGAGATGGTGCACGAGGGTCGGCACGTCGAAGATCATCTGATCGGTGTTGCCGTCCTGGCGCCCGACGCCGTTGACCCACAGTCGGATCCGGGCAGACGACGGATCGAACTCGTCGGGCGTCACCAACCACGGACCGAGCGGATTGAACCCCTCGCAGCTCTTGCCCTTGTCCCACTGCCCGCCGCCGCGCTCCAACTGGAACTCGCGCTCGGAGACGTCGTGGGACAGTGCATAGCCGGCGATGTGTTCGGCGGCGTCCGCCGGGGTGCGCAGATAGCGGGCCGTGCTGCCGATGACGACGGCGAGCTCCGCCTCGAAGTCGGTGCTGCTGCTGTCCCGCGGGATCGGCACGGCGTCGTTCGGTCCGACGACGGTCCACGGATCCTTCAGGAAGACGATCGGTTCGGCCGGGATGCCCGCGCCCGTCTCACGCGCGTGGTCGCGGTAGTTGAGACCGATGCAGACCACCTTTCCGGGGCGGGCGACCGGTGGGCCGATGCGCTGGCCGGTCAGGTCGACCGTCGGCAGCGTGCCACCCGCCACCGCGGTCGACAGACGCTCGAGCGAGGCGGCACCGAGGGTGTGGTGGTCCAGGTCCGGCACGACGGACGACAGATCGCACGCCGTGCCGTCGGCCAGTAGGGCGCAGGGCCGTTCAGCGCCCGGCGGGCCGACACGAAGCAACCGCATGGGAACCAACTTCCTGATCCGTCGGATCGATGAGGGAGAGTGAGGAACGACAAGGACGAGTGAGTGTGGTCGACGTGAGGGAGTGTGCGTGATGCCAACTGGGAGTGCCGGTCGGCCGGTGGTGTGTTTCGCGATGGCGGAGGAGTCGCTCCTGGCCGCGTTCGACGCGGCGGCACTGGAGCGGCTGGCCGAGGCGGCGACCGTGGTGCGCGACGACACCGGCGCACCGCGCGTGCTCCATGACTTCGACTCCGCCACGCAGCCGTGGCTGCCGGAGGTCGAGGTGTTGATCACCGGCTGGGGCGCACCGGTGGTCGACCGGGACGTGCTCCGGCGGCTGCCGCGGTTGCGCGCGGTCGTGCACTCCGCCGGCTCGGTCAAGGGATTCCTGGATCTCGCCGTCTGGGACGCCGGTGTCCAGGTCTCGACGGCCGCGGAGGCCAACGCTGTCCCGGTTGCCGAATTCACGCTGGCCACAGTGATTCTGGCCAGTAAGCGGTTCGCCCGACACCAGGCGGCATACCGGGCGAGCGGCCGGAAACGCAGCGGCGACGAGGTGGGGCTGGAGCACGGCAGCTACGGCTGCACCGTCGGCGTGGTCGGCGCATCGCGGATCGGTCGACGGGTGATCGACCTGCTGCGGGCTCTCGACGTCACGGTGCTGGTCAGCGATCCGTTCCTGGACGAGGACGCGGCCCGGCAGGTCGGCGCCGAACTGGTCGAGTTGCCGGACCTGCTGCGGCGCAGCCACATCGTGACGCTGCACGCGCCGGAGACCCCGCAGACCCGTCACCTGATCGACGAGCGGGCGCTGGAGCTCATGCGGGACGGCTCGGTGCTGATCAACACCGCACGCGGCAGCCTCGTCGACACCGCTGCCATGGAGCGTCATGCCGGGTCCGGACGGCTGGACGCCTACCTGGACGTGACCGACCCGGAGCCGCTGCCGGCCGACAGCCCGCTGTTCCGGATGCCGAACGTCGTGGTCACCCCGCACATCGCGGGCTCGATGGGCAACGAGGTGCTGCGGCTGGGTCGGACCGCGGTCGAGGAGGTGGAGCGGCTCGCCGCGGGCCGGCCGCTGCGCTTCCCGGTGCGGGCGAGCGACCTGGCCCACATCGCCTGACCCGGTGGCCACCGCGCTGCCCGCCCTCAATCCTTGCCGCGCACGAGCAGCCGGCCGCCCGGTCGCTGCCCGTCGACGTCCTCGCCACGCACCAGGGTGCGCCGGACGACACCGGCCAGACGCCGGCCGTCGTATGCCGACACGGGATTCTTGTGGTGCAGCTGTGCCGCGTCCACGACGAACTCCTCCTGCGGCGCGAAGACCGCCAGGTCGGCGTCATACCCGACGGCGACCTTTCCCTTGCGCTGCAGGCCGATCCGCTCAGCAGGACGCGACGACATCCAGGTGGAGACCGTGGCCAGGTCGATGCCGCGCCGGCGTGCCTCGGTCCACACGGCCGGCAGCGCCACCTGCACCGAGGCGATCCCGCCCCACGCGACGCCGAAGTCGCCCCGCTCGAGATCCTTCAGCTCGACCGTCGACGGGGAGTGATCGGAGGCGATGTAGTCGATCGTCCCGTCGGCCAGCGCCTGCCACAGCAGATCCTGGTTGGCCGACTCCCGGATCGGCGGACAGCATTTGTATGCCGTACCACCGTTCGGCACGTCCTCGGCCAGCAGCGTCAGGTAGTGCGGGCAGGTCTCCGCGGTGATGTCGATCCCGTCCTCCTTGGCGGCGCGCAGGATCGGCAGGGCGTCGGAGGAGGACAGGTGCAGGATGTGCGCCCGAGCGCCGGTGCGCCGGGTGCGCTCGACGACCTCGGCGATCGCGAGGTTCTCCGCCTCGCGCGGCCGGGACGCGAGGAAGTCGGCGAAGCGCCCGCCGTGCGGTTCCGGGGCGTGGGCAATGGATTCGGCATCCTCGGCGTGAACGATCATCAGACCGTCGAACTCCGCCACCGTCGTCAGGTAGTCCTCCAGCGCATCCGGTGTCAGTGGCGGGTATTCGTCCACGCCCGAGTCGAGCAGGAAGCACTTGAAACCGAAGACGCCCGCGTCGTGCAGTGCGCGCAGGTAGTCCCGGTTGCCCGGCACGGCGCCACCCCAGAAGCCGACGTCGACGAAGGTCTGACCGGTGGCGACCAGCTGCTTGAACTCCAGTGCCTCCGGCGTCACGGTCGACGGGATCGCGTTGAGCGGCTTGTCGATGACGGTGGTGACGCCGCCGGCGGCGGCGGCCCGGGTGGCCGTGGTGAAGCCCTCCCAGTCGGTGCGGCCCGGCTCGTTGACGTGCACGTGTGCGTCCACCACACCGGGCATGAGCACCTCGTCACTGTCGAGGGTGATCACCCGGGGCGCCTGCAAACCGGTCCCCAGCGGCTCCACCGCGGTGATGCGGCCGCCGGCGATGCCGACCTCGCGCGGCGCCTCACCGTCGGGGGTGAGCACCCGGGCACCGCGGATGACCAGCTCGAGCGCCCCCGGCGAGGTCGTCGTCGCGGCATCGGGCGCCTCGGTCCGCGGATCCCCGTGCGCCGCAAGGTGATCGGCGATCTGCTGGCGCACGGTGTCCGGCTGGTTGACCGGTGCGAGCGAGGTGGTGTCGGTCATCGGCTCTCCTTCGGTAGGTCAGGGCTGAGGACGGCGCGCGACGCAGCCGGAGTCGCCCACCGGCCGATCTGCTCGCCGACCTCGGTCAGCAGTCTCGCAGCACCGGCGATGCTGCGAGCCGGATCGGGCTCCAGGTCCGTCAGCGCCCATACGGCGTCGAAGCCGCCGCGGTGCGCCTGCTCCCTGGTCAGTTGATTCACCCCGCAGGCGGCGACCACGACCGGCACGCCCGCGGCACGGGCGATGCGTGCCACGCCGACCGGCGTCTTGCCCGCCAGGCTCTGGAGGTCGAGGCTGCCCTCGCCGGTGATCACCAGATCGGCGTCGCGCACCCGGTCGGCCAGGCCGACGAGTTCCGCGACGAGCTCCAGACCCGGCCGCGCGGCCGCGTGCAGCACCGCCAGCGCGGCGAACCCGACCCCGCCGGCCGCTCCGGCGCCGGGTGTCAGTGCGGCCGCGCGGATCCGGTCGCCGTCGGTCGCCGTCAGCACGTCGACGAACCGGCCGAGCGCCGCGTCGAGCGCGACGACCTGCTGCGGAGCAGCGCCCTTCTGCGGCCCGAAGACCGCGGCGGCGCCGGTGTCGCCCAGCAGCGGGTTGTCGACGTCGACTGCGACCACGATCTCGGTCCGGCCGAGCCGGTCGTCCAAGCCGGAGAGGTCGATGCGGTCCAGACCGGCCAGCGCACCGCCGCCGTCGGGCAGCGACCGGCCGTGCGCATCGAGCAACTGGACGCCGAGCGCGGCCAGCATGCCGGCGCCACCGTCGGTGCAGGCACTGCCGCCGACACCGAGCACGATCCGGCGGCAACCCGCGTCGAGCGCGGCGCGGATGAGTTCGCCCGTGCCGCGACTGCTGGCCGACATCGGCGCCAACCCGTCCGGCGGCAGCAGCGCCAGTCCGGAGGCGGCCGCCAGTTCGACGACCGCGGTGCCGTCCCGCAGCGCGATGACCGCTTCGACCGGTTCACCCAGCGGTCCGGTCACCGTGTGCCGCGACGCCGTGTGTCCCGCGCGCAGCGCGGCCTCGACGGTGCCGTCGCCGCCGTCCGCCATCGGCACCAGGTCGACATCCACCTCTGCCTCGGCATCGACGACCCGCGCCAGGCCGGCGGCCAGTGCTTCGGCGACGGCGTCGGCGGGTAGCGACCCCTTGAACTTGTCCGGGGCGATGATCACTCGCACTGCAGGCTCCGATCAGCTCCAACTGCCTGGCCGGTCACCCGATCGGCAGGATTGCGGTGGGTGCGTCGGCCGCCGACGTCGCGACCTCCTCGAACTCGGTGACCGTGTCGATGCCGGCGGCACCCATGGAGATGTTAGTGACCCGCTCCATGATGACCTCGACCACGACGGGCACCCGCAGCTCGGCCGCCATCGCGCTCGCCTTGCGGAACGCCGCCTCCAAGTCCTGCGGGTGATGCACCCGGATCGCCTTGCACCCCAACCCTTCGACGACCTTCAGATGGTCGACGCCATACCCCGCGACCTCCGGGGAGTTGATGTTCTCGAAGGCGAGCGAGACGTAATAGTCCATGTCGAAGGCACGCTGCGATTGGCGGATCAGCCCGAGATAGGAGTTGTTCACCAGCACGTGCACGTAGCCGATGTTGTGCTGGGCCCCGACCGCCAGCTCCTCGATGAGGAACTGGAAGTCGTAGTCGCCGGAGAGCGCCACGACCGGCTGGTCGGGCTTCGCAGTGGCCACACCGAGCGCGGCCGGCAGCGTCCAGCCGAGCGGGCCGGCCTGGCCGCAGTTGATCCAGCGGCGCGGGCCGAAGACGTGCAGCAGCTGTGCGCCGGCGATCTGCGACAGCCCGATCGTGGAGACATAGGTCGTCTCGCGGCCGAACGCGGCGTTCATCGCCTCGTAGACCCGCTGCGGCTTGATCGGGACGTTGTCGAAGTGGGTCTTGCGCTGCAGCGTCGCCTTGCGCTGCTGGCAGTCCTTGGCCCACACCGCGTTGTCCGGCAGCGGGCCGTCCGCCTGCCGGCGCCGGGCCTCGGCCAGGAACGCGTCGAGGAAGGCGCCCGCGTCCGACACCACCCCGTAGTCGGGGGCGAAGACCCGGCCGATCTGGGTCGGCTCGATGTCGACGTGCACGAACGTGCGGCCGTTGCGGTAGACGTCCAGTGCGCCGGTGTGCCGGTTGGCCCACCGATTGCCGATGCCGAGCACGAAGTCGGATGCCAGCAGTGTCTCGTTGCCGTAGCGGTGCGCCGTCTGCAGCCCGACCATGCCCGCATGCAGCGGATGGTCGTCGGGGATCGCGCCCCAACCCATCAGGGTGGGAATGACCGGTATGCCGAGCAACTCGGCCACCTCGACCAGTCGGTCGGACGCATCGGCGTTGATGATGCCACCACCGGCCACCAGCACCGGGCGCTCCGCCGCCAGCAGCAGATCGAAGACCTTCGCCACCTGCGCCGGTGTCGCGGCCGGCCGGGTGACCGGGAGAGGCTCGTAGGTGTCGATGTCGAAGTCGATCTCGGCCTGCTGCACGTCCAGCGGCAGGTCGATCAGCACCGGGCCCGGTCGTCCCTCGCGCATCAGCCAGAACGCCTTGGCGAACGTGCCGGGCACCTGGGCGGCCTCCTTGACGGTGACCGCCCACTTGGTGACGGGTGCGGCGATCGAGGCGATGTCGACGGCCTGGAAGTCCTCCTTGTCGAGCTTGGCGAGCGGCGCCTGACCGGTGATCGCCAGGATCGGCGTCGAGTCCGCGCCCGCCGAGTAGAGGCCGGTGATCATGTCCGTGCCCGCCGGACCGGAGGTGCCCAGGCAGACACCGATGTTGCCGGGTGCTGCACGCGTGTATCCCTCGGCCATGTGCGAGGCCGCCTCGACGTGGCGGGCCAGCACGTGCTGCATGCCGCCGTGCCGGCGCATCGCGGCGTAGAGCGGGTTGATCGCCGCACCGGGAAGACCGAAAGTCTGTGTCGCACCTTCCTTTTCCATGATCAGGACGGCTGCGTCAACTGCCTGCATGCGGGTCATTTCGCGTCACCTTCGTTCGTGTTGCTGCGGCCCGACAACTGCTCGACCAGGAGCAGCAGCGCGGAGTGGTCGAGGCCGCCGTGGCCCAGGTTGCGCAGGTCCTGCACGAGCTGGGCGGTCTGCGCGCCGAGAGGTATGGCGACCCCGGCGGCGCGCGCGGAGTCCAGGACGATGCCCATGTCCTTGTGGTGCAGGTCGATGCGGAAGCCGGGCTGGAACTCGCGCTTGATCATCGAGGCGGCCTTGCGGTCCAGGATCCGGTTGCCGGCGAGTCCACCGGCGAGCACCTCGACGGCCGCCGTCGTGTCGACGTCGTACGCCTCCAGGAAGACCAGCGCCTCGGCGACCAGCTCGATGGTGCCCGCCACGATCAGCTGGTTGGCGGCCTTGACCGTCTGTCCCGAGCCGCTCGGACCGACATGGACCACGGTGCTGCCGACGGTCTCCAGGACCTGGCGCACTGCCTCCAGGTCGGCAGCGTCGCCGCCGACCATGATCGACAGCGTGCCCTCGACGGCACCGGCCTCACCACCGGACACCGGCCCGTCCAGCGGCTTCAGGCCGGCGGCCCTCGCCTCGTCGGCGACCTCGCGGGCGACGTCCGGCCGGATCGTCGAGCAGTCGACCCAGATGGCGCCCTGCTTGGCGGAGGCGATCAGGCCGGGCTCGTCCTCGGTGCCCCGCGCAACGGCGGCGACGTCGGGGGAGTCGGGCACCATGGTGAGGATGACGTCGGCCTCACGGACCGCCTCGGCGACCGAGGACGCGCCCTTGCCGCCGGCCGCGACGAGCGTGTCGATGGGCTCCTGGCTGCGGTTGTAGCCGGTCACCTGGTAGCCGGCCTTGACCAGGTTGGCCGCCATGGGCGCGCCCATGATGCCCAGGCCGATGACGGCGACCGATGTGGTGTTGCTCATGAATGGCTCCTTCGAAAAAGTATGGCGATCAAGCGGTTTCGGCGTCTGTTCGGGCTGAGTTGTGCCAGGCGAAGGGGTCGCTGTCGCCGGCGAGGTATTCCAGGCCGATCGGCCCGTCGTAACCCCCCTGCTGTGCGGCTGCGATCCACTCCTGCAGTGGCAGCTCTCCGGTGCCCGGTGCTCCGCGGCCGGGGGAGTCGGCGATCTGGATGTGGCCGAAGTCCTCGGCGTGGTTGGCGATGACCTTCGCGACGTCGTCGCCGTTGACCACCAGGTGGTAGAAGTCGGCGAGCAGGCGGACGTTGCCGACGTCGAGCGAGTCGATGACGGCGAGCGCGTCGGCAGCCGTCTTCAACGGGTATCCCGGCGCACCGGAGACCGGCTCGAGCAGGACCGTGCCGCCGATCTCCGCGACCGCATTCGCGGCATACGTCAAGTTGTCGCGGGCGGTGGCGGCCTCGGTGTGGGCGTCACGGCCGTCGGCGTGCAGGCCGTAGAGCGCGTTGAAGTGCTTGCAGCCCAGCCGCTTACCGATCTCGACCACGATGGCGACATTCGCGCGGAACTCGTCCCGGCGCTCCGGGTCGTTGACCACTCCGCGCTCGCCGGCCGGCATGTCACCGGCGAAGAAGTTGAGCCCGGTGAGCTGCACGCCGGCGCCCTCGACGGCCTGCACGAACTCCTCGACCTGCGCCGCCGACGGGGTGGCGGTCTCCGGCCAGGGCCACCAGAACTCGACGGCGTCGAAGCCGGCCTCCCGGGCCGCGGCCGGCCGCTCGAGCAAGGGGTGGTCGGTCAGCAGGATCGAGGCGTTCACGGTGTGCCGAGTCATGCCGGTGGCCTTCCTTCAAGTTTCGTAATACGGAATTAAAATATCGAATAATGAAAGTGTGCCAAGATGGGTCACATCCCGTCAAGGGTGCTGTCCGCATTGCCGTCGCGTCCGCGTCCGATGTGGAGGCATGCGGCATACTGCGACGAAATTCCGGCGGCGCCGCCGTCATCGCGACAGAACGGAGAGGTTCATGACTCACACCAGCCCCGGATACTCGGTGACCCTGCGCGTCGGTCTCACCCCGGGACGACGCACCGCGAGCGACCTGGCATCGGCGGTCGCCGCCGCGGGCGCCTCGGTGACCGCGCTGGACGTGACGGAGTCGACGCCCGACGGCCTGGTGGTGGACGTCACCTGCGACACGGCCGATGAACATCACGCGGAGCGGATTCGCGAATCGCTCGTCGACGCAGGCGGATACGACGTCCGCAAGGTCAGTGACCGGACGTTCCTGATGCATATCGGCGGCAAGCTGTCGGTGGAGCCGAAGGTCGAGCTGCGCACCCGTGACGACCTGTCGCGCGCCTATACCCCGGGTGTGGCACGTGTCTGTATGGCGATCGCGAACAACCCGGAGGACGCCCGCCGGCTGACCGTCAAGCGCAACACCGTCGCGGTGGTGACCGACGGCACCGCGGTCCTGGGACTCGGCGACCTCGGCCCCGAGGCCGCGTTGCCGGTGATGGAGGGCAAGGCCGCGCTCTTCAAGCAGTTCGCGAACGTCGACGCCTGGCCGGTCTGCCTGGCCACGACCGATTCCGATGAGATCGTCTCCATCGTCAAGGCGCTCGCTCCGGTCTACGGCGGCGTCAACCTGGAGGACATCTCCGCGCCCCGCTGTTTCGAGATCGAGCGGCGGCTGCGGGAGGAGTTGGACATCCCGGTCTTCCACGACGACCAGCACGGCACCGCGATCGTGGTGCTGGCCGCGCTGATCAATGCCCTGCGCGTGGTGAACAAGAAGATCGAGGACGTGCGGATCGTCGTGTCGGGTGTCGGCGCTGCCGGCCACGCGATCATCAAGCTGCTGGGTGCACAGGGTGCCTCCGACATCGTCGGCTGCAGCCGCGCGGGGGCGATCCACCGCGGCGAGAGCTACCAGGACGAGCACCGGCAGTGGATCGCCGAGCACACCAATCCTCGCGAGGTGACCGGCACGCTGGCCGAGGCGCTGGTCGGCGCCGACGTGTTCATCGGGGTCTCCGGACCGAACATCCTGGGGGAGAAGGAAATCGCCGCGATGGCCGAGGACTCGATCGTCTTCGCGCTGGCCAACCCGGACCCGGAGATCCCGGCCGCGGAAGCCGCCAAGCACGCCGCCGTCGTCGCGACCGGACGCAGCGATTTCCCCAACCAGATCAACAATGTGCTGGCGTTCCCGGGCCTCTTCCGCGGACTGCTGGACGCCTCCGCACACAAGATCAGCACCGAGTTGCTGGTCGCCGCCGCGCGCGCGATCGCCGACTCGGTCGGGCCGGACGAGCTCAACGCCAGTTACATCGTCCCGAGCGTCTTCGACGCCGCCGTCGCACCCGCGGTGGCTGACGCGGTCCGCCGGACGGTCGAGTCGCACCGCGCGTGAGCGCGGCGAAAGTCGTTCAGCGGCGCAGCAACTCGGCGACCGCGGCAGCGGTTGGCAGGCTGTCGCCGAAGGTCCACAGCACGCGGCGGGCGCCGGACAACTCCTCGGTGCCGTCGGCGTAGCCGACGACGACGACCAGTGCGTCCGGGTTGCGCTGCAGACAGCGCTGCAACTGCTCGTCCTCGGCGCGGTCCTGGCCCGGCGAACCGGTGACCACGACGTCGGCGGTCGGAAGATCCGGGCGCACGGTCAACGCGGCCGGGCCGTCGGCGGCGTCGGCGTGCCCCTCGACCGCGTCGGGCAGCACGAAGGCGGACGTCAGGCAAGAACCGGGCGCGGAGTCGAGCACCGCGCCGACGGTGAGCGCAGGCAGTGCGCCTGCGGCGACGTTGCGCCGGCGTCGGACGTCGACCACCTGCAGCGGAGTCGCCGGCAGGCAGATCGTGCCGCGGGTGGCCAGGGCCCGCCGGGCCACGGACCGGTCGGCCGCGCCGTCGGGCTGCGAAGCCGTGGGGCCGGTCGCGGGTCGCGTGCGCTGCCAGTCGCGCAGCGCACGGACGCGATGCGCGGCCTCCTCGAGCCGCGCGACGGGCAGACGGCCCTCCGCCACGGCAGCCGAGAGGGCGGAATGCGCCTCGGTGAAGATCCGCTCGTCCTTGTCCGGGCGGTCGGCTCCGAGCACCGGATTGCCCAGGCCCAACAGGTCTGCGCCCGCGAGGACCGCCTGCACGCACCCCTCGCCGAGGCCGATGGTGTCGCTGATGGCTCCCATGTCCAGGGCATCGGTCATGACGACCCCGCCGAAACCGAGTTCGTCGCGCAGCATCGACAGGACGGCCGGACTGATCGTGGCCGGCCGGGACGGGTCGAGCGCGGGCACGATGACGTGGGCGGTCATCACGCACCGGACACCCGCGCGCACGGCGGCGGCGAACGGTGCCAGCTCTCGCTCGCGCAGGAGTTCCAGCGGTGCGTCGACGCGTGGGAGGCCGACGTGCGAGTCCACCGCTGTGTCACCGTGTCCGGGGAAATGCTTGGCCGTGGCGGCGACACCGACGGATTGCAGGCCCTCGGCATACGCCACCGCGTGCCGGGAGACCAGCGGCGCGGTGGACCCGAAGGACCGTACGCCGATGACCGGGTTGTCCGGGTTGCTGTTGACGTCCACGACCGGTGCCAGGTCGATGTCGATGCCTGACGCGCGCAGGTCGGCACCGATCGCGGCGCCCACGGCGCGCGTGGCGTCGGCGTCGTCGACCCGGCCGAGCATGGCAGCGCCGACGTGGGGCGAGCCACCACGCGCGCCGAGCCGGCTGACGATGCCGCCCTCCTCGTCAGTGGCGACGAGCACCTCGCCCAGCTCGTGCAGCTGCCGAGACAGCTGCGCGGTCGTTGCGACATCACCGATGTTGTGGCTGAAGTAGACGACGCCGCCGAGCCCGCGCTGCACGGCGTCGCCCAGCCAGCGCGGCGGCCGTTGCGCCCCGGCGAATCCCGGCTGCAGGACCCCGTGGACCAGTCGGTCGACCGAGGGGTCGGTTCCCGTGCGGGGGCGGTTCATTTGACGGCGCCGGACACGAGACCGGCGCCCAGGCGCCGCTGGGCGAGCACGAAGACGATCACGACGGGCAGCGTAACCACTGTGGAGGCCGCCATGAGGCCGCCCCAGTCATTCGTGTGCGCGGTCGAGAAGTGCTGGAGGCCGACCCCGACCGTCAGCACGCTGTCCTTGGCGAGGAAGGTGTTGGCGAACATGAACTCCTCCCAGGCCATCACGAAGGAGAACGCCGAGGTGGCCACCAGGCCCGGCACCACCAGCGGCAGCAGGATGGACCGGAACATCCGCCACCAGCCGCAGCCGTCGAGGTAGGCCGCCTCCTCCAGTTCGCGGGGGACTGCCGCCACGAAGCCGCGCAGGTTCCAGATGGCGAACGGCAGTGAGAACGCGATGTAGACGAGGATCAGCCCGAGCAGCGAGTTGAGCATCCGCCAGTCCTTCATCTGCAGGAACAGCGGTATGACGAGAGCCTCGGCCGGCAGCATCTGCACCACCAGGATGAGCACCAGCATGGTGGACCGGAACCGGAAGCGGAACCGCGCCATCGCCACGGCGCCCAGCAGCGCCAGCGCCCCGGAGATCACCACGACCGCGACGGTGACGATGGCGGAGTTGAGCAGGTAACGGCCGAAGTGGTTCTGCGAGAACACCCGGATGAAGTTGTCGAAGGTGACGTGTTCAGGCACCAGGTTGTCCGTGCCGGAACCGTTGCGGGCGTTGAACGCCGTGCTGAGCATGAAGTAGACGGGGAACAGTGTGAACAGCAGCAGCGCGACGACGGCGATCGTCTTGCCGATCGGGCGCAGGGGTGAGTTGGTCCGCATCATGCGTCCTCCTCCTTGAACAGCACGCGCAGGTAGATCAGCGTGATCACCAGCAGCACGATCGTGAGCAGCACGGCGATCGCCGCACCGAGGCCGTACTTGGTCTGGTTGATCGACGACACGTAGGACCAGACGCCGAGATTGAACAGGTCAGGGTTGCTGCCGTCACCGCCGGGCAGCAGATAGATCTGAGTGAAGACCTTGAAGTCCCAGATCGTCGACAGGATGGTCACCACCGCGAACACCGGCCGCAGCAACGGCACCGTGATCGACCAGAACCGCCGCCACGACGACGCACCGTCGATCTTCGCTGCTTCGTGCAGTTCGGTCGGCACGGTGAGCATGCCGGCGAAGAGGGTGACCGCCACGAAGGGGAAGCTGTGGTGCACGACGTTGAGCAGCACGATCCCGTAGAACGACCAGCGGTCGGTGAACCAGTTGTGCCCCTCGGGGCCGATCAGCCCGAGCCATTCCAGCCCGTGCTTCACCACCCCGTCGTCCGGCGCGAAGATCCACTTCCACACATAGGTGTCCGAGACGGCGGGAATGGCCCACGCGATGAGGATCGAGCCGATGACCAGCGCTCGCACCTTCGGGCCGACATTGACCAGCAGCAACGCCACCAGGGTGCCGAGCACGATGGTGGACAGGACCGCGAGTGCCGCGAACACGACGGTGTTGGGCAGGATCGTGGTCCACAGGTAGGACGCGGGCAGCCCCGGCGCCCCGGAGAAGATCTGTTCGTAGTTGCCGAAGCCGATGTTGACCGGGTGCCCGCTGATCACCTCGCGCAGGTTGTAACGCTGGAAGGACAGCACCGTGACCCGGACGATCGGGTAGAGGAGCAGTCCGGCGATGACGATCAGCGGGCCGGCCAGCAGCAGCCAGGGTCGTGACTTGGAAGAGGGCACGTATCGGGTTTCTTCAGAGGACGGACGGTGGGCGGTAGGCGACTGATCGGTCGCGGGTCAGCTCTGGGCGTTGAGCGTGGAGGTGATCGCCGCCGACGCCTTCGTGGTGGCGGACTCGACCGAGGTGCCGGTCAGGATCGACTGCAGCATCGCGGTGATCGTCTTGTTGCCCTCCACGGTGCCCCACTGCGGTGCACTCGGCACGTTGCGGCCACCCTTGAGCATCGCGGTCGCGAACGGTGCGACGAGCGTGTCGGAGCTGTCGACATACGGCTGCAGGGCGGTCTTGGTCGTCGGGAAGTAGCCGGTCTGGTCGGCCCAGGTCTTGGCCAGCGTGCCGGTGGTCATCAGCTGGATGAACTTCCAGGCGAGGTCCTTCTTCTTGCTGGTGGCCATCACCGACAGGTTGGAGCCGCCGAGGAACGCCGGCGCGACGCCACCGTCCTTGCCCGGGATCGCGAACGCGCCGATCTTGCCCTTGAGGTCCGGGTTCTGCTCGAGGGCGGTCTTGGGCGTCCAGTTGCCCTGGATGACCATCGCCGCCTTGTTCTTCGCGAAGGCATCCAGCAGGTCGGTCTCCTTCCAGGTGGAGGCCGCGGTGGTGGACGATCCGTCCTTGAGGGCCAGCCCGGTGTAGAACTTCAGGCCCTCCCGCGAGGCCGTCGAGTCCAGCGCACCCTTCCACGTGTTGCCGGACTTGGTGGCGAAGTCGCCTCCCGCTCCCCAGATGAACGGCGCTGCGGCGTACTGCGAACCGCCGGCGATCGGCATCGCCGCCATCTTCGGCTCCTTGGCCTGCAGCGTCGTGACGGCCTGCTCCAACTCCGCCCAGTTGGTCGGCACCTTGATGCCGTCCTTGGCGAAGACGTCCTTGCGGTAGACGATGCCGCGCACGCCGGCGTACCAGCCGACGCCGTACTGCTTGCCGTCGTAGGTCGCCGAATCCTTCAGCGCCTTGAGCTCGTCCTTGCCCATGCCGGAGGCCTCGACCTGCTGGGTGATGTCGGCGAGACCGCCCGCAGCCGCGAACTCCGGCGTCCAGGTGGTGCCGATCTCGGACACGTCAGGGCCGCCACCGCCGGCGAAGGACCGCACCAGCCGGTCATGCGCATCGGCCCACTCGATCTCCTGGATGTTGAGCGTGGCGCCGGTCTCCTTCGTGAACTCCTTCTTCACGGCGGCGTAGAACTTCGAGGAGTCCGGGTTGGTGCCCTTCATGACCCAGAAGGTCAGGGACTTCGCGCTGCCGCCCTGGGCGGTGTCACCGCTGCCGCCGCCCGAAGCGCTGGAGCCGCCACTGTCGCCGCAGCCGGCGAGGGCGAGGGTGAGGGCGGTGACGGACGCGAGGGCCGCAGCTGTGCTGGTGCGCATGGTTCTCCTTGGTGACGGACGGGGCGGACCGCAAACAGTGCGACCCTACGGAAACTTCGATACGTACGTGCAGAGTAGAGGAAAATTGTTTCCGTCGGTCCCGCGGCGTCGTCCCGGGACCGCGTGTCGCACCGTGGGACGGCCGAAGGCGGTTCGATGGGCTCATGATGACGATCGATCACGACGGACCGGTGCCGCCGTTCCAGCAGATCTGCGCGGATGTCGCGGCGCGCATCGAGACCGGCGAGCTGACCGTGGGTGAGCGGTTGCCGTCGGTGCGGAGCCTCGCGGCCGAGCTGGGAGTCGCACCCGGCACGGTCGCCAAGGCCTACACCGAGCTGGAGGGCGCCGGTCTGGTCGAGGCGATGGGACGCTCGGGCACCCGGGTCGCCGCCGGCGCCGACGGCACCCGGGCGCTGGCGGCCTCGGCAGCCGCCGAGTTCGCCATCCGGGTGCGCCGGCTGGGTCTGGACACCGAGGAACTGCTGCGTATCGTGCGCACGCACCTGGACCGGACGTGAGCTGAACACGCCTGGGATCGCGCCGATCCCGGTGTGCTCGAAATCACCACATGCCGAGTGGAGGGCCGGTCTTCGGCGAGATAAAATTTCGATAACGAAGAATTCGTTCTCGAACAACTCGTCTCGAAGGAGAGACCAGCATGACCGCCCTGGCCCGTGCCATCCGTGATCGCCGTGAGAACGCCCGTAGCCGGCGCGCGCTGATGGCGGCGATCCACAACGCCTCGACGCAGAGCGCGCGCGACGACCTGGTGATGGCCATGCAGCGCGCCAACAGCGCGCGCTGAGCCGCGCCGGCGGGCCTACTTCAGCTCGCTGGAGCTGAGCTCGAGCAGCCGCCGGGCGACGACGAGCAGCTGAATCTGCTGGGTGCCTTCGAAGATGTCCAGGATCTTGCTGTCTCGCGCCCACTTCTCCAGCAGTTCGGTCTCCGCGTATCCCGTGGCGCCGCACAGTTGCACACAACTGAGTGCCACGTCCACGCAGGTGCGGCCGGCCTTCGCCTTGGCCATCGACGCCTGCATCGAGTTGGGCCGGCCGTTGTCGGCCATCCACGCGGCACGCAGCGTCAGCAGGTATGCCGACTCGTACTCGGCCTCCATCTGCAGCAGCCGCGCGGCGGCATACGACTGGGTGTGCAGGGGAGCGGCAGGGTCGGCCGTGACACCGGCCCGGCCGAGCAGGTCGGTGGCCAGGTCGAGGCTGGCCCGGGTCAGGCCGACCGCCATCGCGGCCACCAGGGGGCGGGTGTTGTCGAAGGTCTGCATCGCGCCGCCGAAGCCGCCCTCGGTGCGGACCTCCGGATCGCCCAGCAGGTCCTGCGCCGGCACCCGGCAGTCGTCCAGCGAGAAGGCGGCCGTGTCCGACGCGCGGATGCCGAGCTTGTGCTCCAGGCGGACCAGCTTCAGGCCGGGGTTGTCCCGGCGCACGACGAAGGACTTGATCGCGCGCTTGCCGAGCGATCGGTCCAGCGTCGCCCAGACGACGACCAGCTCGGCGCGCTCGCCACTGGTGACGAAGATCTTCTCGCCGTTCAGGACGTATTCGTCGCCGTCCTTGGTGGCGGTGGTGCGGATGGCTCCGGAGTCCGAGCCGGTGTCGGGCTCGGTGATCGCCATGGCGGCCCACTTGCTGCCGTAGCGCTGCTTCTGCTCGTCGTTCGCGACGGCCGCGATCGCGGCGTTGCCCAGGCCCTGGCGGGGCAACGACAGCGTCAGGCCCACGTCGCCGCGGCAGGTCTGCATGATCGACAGCACGGACGACAGATTGGAGCCGTTGACCGTCTGCGTGCTCCTGCCGGCCCGCGAGCCGGCCCCCACGCCGGCCGGCTCGGAGGAGCCGCCGCTGGTGGTGCGTGCGCCGGCGCCCTGGGACGCCCCGGAGTCGGACAGGCCGTCGATGACGGCGGACATCAGGTCGAGCTCGCGCGGGTACTCGTGCTCGGCGCGGTCGTACTTGCGGCTGATGGGACGGAAGACCTCGTCGGCGAGACCGGACGCCTGCTTGACGAGCGGAACGAACTTCTTCGGGATCTCGAGATTGATCATGTGCGGAATCCTTTGCGGCGGACGGGTTTCGGAGCGTATGGCGGCAGCGCTAGACCTGCAGCACACCTTCCATGAGTCCGGCGCCCCGCAGGTCGCGGAACCAGCGCTCGTTGTCGAACTCCTTGACGAAGCCGTGGCCGCCGAGCAACTGCACGCCGTCGGATCCGATCTGGGCACAGTGTCTCTCGGTCAGCGCGCGGGCGTGGGCGATCTGCTCCGAGGCGTCCAGGCCGCGGTCGAGGCGCGACGCCGCGCGCCATACGACCAGGCGCAGTCCGTCCAACTCGATGGCGATGTTCGCGACCGTGAAGGCGACCGCCTGACGGTGCGCGATCGGTTCGCCGAAGGCCTTGCGCTCCTTGGTGTAGGTCTTCACCTGGTCCAGCACAGCCTGCGCGGTGCCGACGGCCGCCGCGGCCCACGCGAGGCGGGCCCGGCCGACGGCGTCGGCGTGATCGGCGGTGGTGCCGAGCAGGTTGGTGAGCGGCACCTGGGCGCCCTCCAGGTGCAGAGTGCCGGTGTGCGAGGCGCGGATGCCCATCGCCGGGTCGTCGGAGACGGTCACGCCGTCGGTGGCCGGCGGCACGATGAC
Organism: Flexivirga sp.; assembly: GCF_051955415.1. Taxonomy (NCBI): domain Bacteria; kingdom Bacillati; phylum Actinomycetota; class Actinomycetes; order Micrococcales; family Dermacoccaceae; genus Flexivirga; species Flexivirga sp. Next base: position 18,785 of record NZ_JBQCGS010000052.1, on the reverse strand, counting down.
CAGGCGCGGCTCGCCGTCGACGGACGCCGAGACGATGAACAGATCGGCCGAGGCGGCGCCGGGGACCAGGGCCTTCGTGCCGTCCAGGACGAGCGTGCTGCCCTCGCGGCGGCCGGTCGTCCGCGGCGCGGCCGGGTCGAAGAGCGGTTGCGGCTCCATCAGGGCCAGCGCGCCGGTGGCAGGCGCCTTCTCGTCGGTGAACGCCTCGAGATAGGTGGCCTGCTGATCCGAGTCGCCGTAGTTCACAAGGCAATTCGCCACCGCAGCGGCCGACATGATCGAGACGGCGAGGCCCATGTCGCCGTGCCCGAGCTCCTCCAGCACGAGGGCACTGGTGACCGCGGAGGCCTCCTCGGCGACCCCGCCGAGCTCGGCCGGGACGGCCAGTAGCGTCATACCCATCTGCGCGGCCTGCTCGCGCACCGCGTCCGGCACGGTGCGGTCCGTGTCGGCCTGGGACGCCGCCGGCCGCAGCACCTCGTCCGCGAGTTCGCGAGCCGCCTCGCGGATCATCTCCTGGTCGTCGCCGGGCGTCAGGTCGAACTGCACACGCGGTGTCGCCGGCTTGCTGCGGGTCGGTGCGCCCGAACCGGTCCTGGCGGTGAAGGCCCGGCCGGCGGCCACCTGCGCGCGGAAGCCCTGCCGGGCGCCCCGGTAGAGGAACTTCTCGACCGTCTCACGCAGCGCGGGGTTCTTCATCGCCTCGAGTCCGCCCGCGCGGGTGATCAGACGCATGCCGAAGTTCTGGCTGCGGTCGGCCAGGGACGGCTTGGAGTGCGGGTGACTACTGTTCATGTAACTTACGGTACCGGATAAAAGCGTTGACGGCTGTGCGGCACGAGTCGCGGAACGCGGTGTCGTGCGGAGGTGCGCCTAGTCGGGGAGCGCAGGTGAATCAGCGCAGCAGTGCCTCGACGGGGACACCGCGGATGGAGGCGTCGAGCACCGTTGCGGTGTGCGCCATCGGAATCGGGGAGCCCAGCTTCTCCAGCGCGTTCGCGATCTGCATGAGACAGCCGGGATTGGCCGTGACGATCAGATCCGGCTTCATCGCGAGGAGGTTGCGCGCCTTGGCCTCGCCCAGCTCGCCGGCGGTCTGTGGATGCAGGATGTTGTAGACCCCCGCCGAGCCGCAGCAGATCGCCGCGTCCGGGATCTCGACGATCTCCAGCCCGGGGATCTCCCGCAGCAGCTCCCGCGGCTGCGAGCGCACTCCTTGGGCATGGCCCAGGTGGCAGGCGTCGTGGTAGGCGACACGCAGCGGGAGCGGGTGCCGGGTCGCGACGGTCCCCAGCTCGGTCAGCACTTCGCTGAGGTCACGCACGCCGGCCGCGAAGACAGTGGCGGATCCGGCCGTGGCGGCGTCGTCCTCCGCGGCGAGCAGGGCGCCGTAGTCCTTCATCGCGCTGCCGCAGCCGGCGGCGTTGACCACCACGGTGTCGAGCTGCGGCGCGGCGGCGAAGGTGGCCATCGTCTGCCGTGCGAAATCCTGCGCTTCGGGTTCGCGGCCGGAATGACTGCTCAGGGCACCGCAGCAGCCCTGCCCGGGCGGTATGACGACGCGGCAACCCTCGGCGGCGAGGACCCGCGCCGTGGCGGCGTTGACATCGGAGAAGAAGACGTCCTGCACGCACCCGGTCAGCAATCCCACGACCGCGCGTTCGGCGCCCGCCGCCGGGACCTCGCTCGGCAGCTTCTCCGGCGGACCGAGCTTCGGGGTGAGTCGCTCCATGGCCGCCAGGCCGGGAAGGAAGCGGTCGAGCACCCGGGTGCGGCGCAGCGCCCGGTCGAGCCCGAGACGCTGGGCGACCCGCAGCGGACCGCGCAGTTTGCGCAACCGGTCCGGATAGGGGAAGAGGCTGAATATCGTTCTACGCAGCGCCTTCTCGGCCGGCGTGCGTTCGTGGTGACGCTCGACCTGCGCGCGTGTCTGCTCCAGCAACCGGTCGTACTGCACACCGCTGGGGCAGGCGGTCACGCACGACATACAACCCAGGCAGGCGTCGAAGTGCTCCACCATCTGCTCGGTGAGCACGCTGCCCTCGAGTCCGGCCTGCATCAGGTGGATCCGGCCGCGTGGCGAGTCCATCTCCTCGCCCCACAACCGGTAGGTCGGACAGGTCGGCAGGCAGAAGCCGCAGTGCACGCAGTCGGCGATGAGCTCCTGCGACGGCGGGTTGTGGGCGTCGAAAGCGCTGGACATCAGATCCCTCCCACGAAGCTGCCCGGGGCCAGCAGGCGCTCGGGATCGAATTGTGCCTTGAGCCGGCGCATGACCGGGAGTCCGTTGACCGGACCCCACACATCGACGTTGCTGCGCACCTCGCGCGGGCCGGCCAGCACCACCACGGCACCGCCGGCACGTGATACGAGCGGGCGCAGGGTCCGCAGCATGCCGGCGACGGCCGCGGCGGAGGTCTCCGCCGGTGCGGCGGCATACAGCACGCCGGTGCCGGCCGAGCCACGCACATGCAGTCCGAGATCCGTTGCTGCCGCAGCAGTCTCGGCGACCGCAGCCAGCCGGGAGGTGATCTTGAGAATCGTCTGCGAGCCGTCGTGTGCACCGGGGTAGTGCCACGGCCAGTCCAGCTCCGCATCGACATGGGTGTCGGCGCCGAGGGTGGCGCGCGCCTGCTCGACCCGTCCTGGCACGCCTTCGGCGGTGCCCTCGAGCAGGACCGCGACCGTGGGTGATTCGCCCGGTCGCCAGTCCAGTTCGAGTGCTGCCGGCGCCAGCTGCGTGTGGCACAACGGTGCCAGCACGGACTCCATGGCGCCGGCCTCGATGCGCGTGTGTACCCACGCTCCGGCGGCGGGGACCGGATGCAGCCGGAAGGTCACCTCGGTGATCACGGCGAGGGTCCCGAAGGACCCGACCAGCAACTTGCCCAGGTCGTATCCGGCGACGTTCTTGACGACCTTCCCGCCGGACCGGGCGATGGTGCCGTCCGCCAGCACGAGGGTCACGCCGATCAGCAGGTCGCGAGCGGTGCCGGTGTGCAACCGTCGTGGTCCGCTGGTGTTGGTGGCGACGACTCCGCCCAGCGTGCTGCCGGCGACCGGTTCGTCGATGGACAGCCGTTGTCCGGCGGGAGCGAGCTGGGTCTGCAGGTCGTGCAACGCCATTCCGGCCTGGGCCCGCACGATGAGGTCACCGGGCTGGTGCTCCAGCAGCTGCGGCATCCCGCTCAGGTCGAGCACGACGTCGGCTTCGGCGCCGACGCCTCCGAAGGCGTGCTTCGTGCCATGTCCGCGCACCGCCACGATCTTGCCCGCGCGGTGCGCCTGTGCGAGCGACTCGGCAACCTGCGCGGTGTTCGTCGGCCGGTCGGTCGGCCGGTTGGCCGGCTCGGTTCGGACGTTGGTCATCTCAGAAGACCTCCCCGAGACCGGCTGCGTGCACCGGGTGCGCCGCGCTGCGCTTGCCCGGCACCTCACCGCACAACCGGGGCGTCGGGAAGACCTTGCCCGGGTTGGAGATCCCGGTCGGGTCGAACGCGCACCGCACGAGCTGCATGGTGTCCAGGTCCTGCGCGGAGAACATCTTCGGCATGTGCTTGGCCTTGTCGGCGCCGACGCCGTGCTCGCCGGTGATCGAGCCGCCGTGCTCCAGGCACAGGTCGAGTATGGCGCCCGAGGCGTCCTCGGCCGCATCGCCCTGACCGGGCACGCGCTCGTCGAACAGGACCAGCGGGTGCAGGTTGCCGTCGCCGGCATGGAAGACGTTGGCGACCCGGACACCGCGTTCGGCGGCGAGGGCCGTCATCGCGCGCAGCACCTCCGGCAGTGCAGTGCGCGGTATGACGCCGTCCTGGACGATGTAGTCGGGACTGATCCGGCCGACCGCGGCGAAGGCGGACTTGCGCCCCCGCCAGATCGCTTGGCGCTCCACGTCGTCCGCGGCGACCCGGATCTCGAAGGCTCCGGCGTCGCGGCAGTGCGCCTCGGCGGCGGCGAGCTCGGCGGCCACCTCGTGGTCCGGCCCGTCCAGCTCCACGACCAACACGGCTCCGGCGCCCGCCGGGTAGTTGCAGGCCACCGCGGCCTCGGCCGCCTCGATCGCCAGCGCGTCCATCATCTCGATCGCGGCCGGGACGATGCCGGCGCCGATGATCGCTGACACCGCGGCGCCGGCGGAGTCGGTGTCCGCGAATCCGGCGAGGAAGGTCTCCACGGCCGACGGGGCGCGGGTCAGCCGGACGGTCACCGACGTCGCGACACCGAGCGTGCCCTCCGAGCCGACGAAGGCGCCGAGGACGTCATACCCGGGCGCATCCGGTGCCGTGCTCCCGAGGGTGGTGCGTTCGCCGTCGGGCAGCACGACGTCCGCGGCCACCACGTGCGTGGCGGTGAAGCCGTACTTCAGGCAGTGGGCGCCGCCGGAGTTCTCGGCGACGTTGCCGCCGATGCTGCAGACCTGCTGGCTGGACGGGTCGGGTGCGAAGTAATAGCCCTCGGGCCGGGTACGCGCCGAGATGTCCAGGTTGATGACTCCGGGGTCGACCACGGCGCGCTGGTCACGCGCCGAAACGGTTCGGATCTCACGGAATCCGCTCATCACGATCAGCACGCCGTCGGCGTGGGGGAGCGCCCCACCGGACAGCCCGGTGCCCGAGCCGCGCGCCACGAACGGCACGCCGTGTGCGACACAGGCGCGCACCGCCTGTTGCACGTCATCGGCGGTGCGGGCGAGCACCACCAGCGCAGGGGTCACTCGATAGTGCAGCAGGCCGTCGCAGTCGTAGGTCGCCAGTCGGGTTGGGTCGTCGATGATGCTGCCGGACGCAAGCGCCGACCGCAGCTGTGCGGTGACGGCTGCGATCGGCGCTCGGGTGTCGGGCATCCGGATCAGGGCATCCGGGCGTAGGCGGGCAGGGTGAGGAAGTCGGCGTAGTCGTCCGCCACGGCGACCTCCAGGAACGTCGCCTTGGCGTCCTCGTAGTCGGCCGCGTCGCCGGGCAGGTCGGCGATGACCTCGTCGACCAGCCGCAGCACCATCTCCTTGGTGACCTGTTCGCCGGTGTCGGCGAGCCGCACGTCGTTCTGGATCTGCTGCCAGATCTGCGAGCGGCTGATCTCGGCGGTGGCGGCGTCCTCCATCAGGTTGTAGATGCCGACGGCGCCGCGGCCGGCCAGCCACGACTTGAGGTACTGCAGCGCGACGTCGATGTTGCTGCGCAGCCCTGCGGCGGTGACCTCGCCGGGGGTGGACTTGACGTCCAGCAGCTGGGTGGCGCGCACGTCCGCGGCCGGCACCTTGTCGATCTGGTTGGGCCGGTCGCCCAGCACCTCGGTGAAGACCGACTTGCAGGTCTCGACCATCCCGGGGTGCGCGACCCACGAGCCGTCGAAGCCGTCGCCGGCCTCGCGCGACTTGTCGGCGGTGACCTTCTCGTAGGCCGCCTTGTTGACCGACTCGTCCTTGCTGGGGATGAACGCCGCCATACCGCCGATCGCCGAAGCGCCGCGACGGTGGCAGGTGTTGACCAGCAGCTGGGTGTAGGCCCGCATGAAGGGGACCGTCATACCGACCGAGTTGCGGTCCGGGACGATGTAGTCGGCGCCGCGGGTGCGGTAGGTCTTGATGACCGAGAAGAGGTAGTCCCAGCGGCCGGCGTTGAGGCCGGAGGAGTGGTCCCGCAACTCGTAGAGGATCTCCTCCATCTCGAACGCGGCCGGCAGCGTCTCGATCAGGCAGGTCGCCCGGATGGTCCCCTGCGGTATGCCGAGGCGGTCCTGCGCGATGACGAAGGCGTCGTTCCACAGCCGGGCTTCCCGGTGGCTCTCCATCTTCGGCAGGTAGAAGTAGGGGCCCTTGCCGCGGTCCAGCTGCTTCTGGGCGCACGCGGCGAAGTAGAGTGCGAAGTCGACCAGCGACCCGGAGGTCTCCTCACCGTCGACCAGGATGTGCTTCTCCGGCATGTGCCAGCCGCGCGGCCGCACGATGATCGTGGGCTGCTGCTCCGGCGGGACGAGCTTGTACTCCTTGCCCTCGGGGCTGGTGAAGTCGATGGTCCCGTCGAGTGCGTCCTTGAGGTTGAGCGGCCCCTCGACGACGTTCTCCCACAGTGGGGTGTTGGCGTCCTCCTGGTCGGCCAGCCAGGCCTTCGCCCCGGAGTTGAGCGCGTTGATCGTCATCTTGCGGTCGGTGGGGCCGGTCATCTCCACCCGGCGGTCCTCGAGCCCGGGCGCCAGCGGCGCGACCTTCCAGTCGGGGTCCTCACGCACCGCGCGGGTCTCCTCCAGGAAGTCCAGGTCCTTGCCGGCGGCGACGTCGGCGACCCGCTGTTGCCGTGCCTCGAGGGCCTCCAGGCGGCGGGAGTTCAGCGCGCGGTGCAGCTCGGCGATCAGCTCCAACGCGGTGGGGCTGAGGATCTCGTCATACCTCGATCTGATCGGGCCAGTGACTTTCACGCCGTCGGGCAGGTTCGGCGCGGTCGTGTCGGACATTGGTGCAACCTCCACAATGTGATGTGAAACTTTCGCATGTCGGAATTTTCTGGCTCGCTACGCAGAGCCTAGCGTGCGCTTCGCGGGTGGGTGTGCCGACCCCGTGGACTGCCGCGAATGCTCGCGTGCCGGTCGGTCAATGGTCCCTCCCGTGCGCCGAGCGGCGGTGAATCCGGTCACGTACAGCCGATCTACTCGCGAGTAACCGTGGTGACGCGGAACGCTGGTCCGGTGACGTCACCCGCTACCGCATCGCCCCCCTCCTCCGGCGCTGCCGACGCCCCGCCCGAACCCCGGATCCGCATCGCGCTGTTCGCGCTCGCGCTGGGCGGCTTCGCCATCGGGACCACCGAATTCGTCACGATGGGATTGCTGCCGCAGATCGCCGACGGCGTCCACATCAGCATTCCGACCGCGGGCCATGTCGTGTCGGCATACGCGCTCGGTGTCGTGGTCGGCGCTCCGCTGGTCGCGATGCTCGCCGCAGGTCTGCGCCGCAAGGTCGTGCTGGTCGCCCTGATGGTGGCGTTCGCGATCGGCAACCTCGGCTCGGCGCTGGCGCCCAGTTACGGCACCCTGCTCGTCGCGCGATTCGTCAGCGGCCTGCCCCACGGTGCGTTCTTCGGCATCGGGTCGGTGGTCGCCGCCTCGCTGGTGCCGATCCACCGGCGTACCGCCGCGGTCGCGATGATGCTCGCCGGCCTGACGGTCGCCAACGTCGTGGGCGTGCCGCTCGCCACCCTGCTCGGGCAGCATCTGGGATGGCAATGGCCCTATGTCTTCGTGGGATTCGTGGCCCTGGTGACCGTGGTCGCCGTGCTGGCGTGGGTGCCCATGCAGCCGGCGGACGGGGCGGCCTCGGCCCGCTCCGAGCTCAGCGCGCTGGCCCGCCCGCAGGTGTGGTTGACGCTCGGCGTGGGGACCGTCGGGTTCGGCGGGATGTTCGCGACCTTCTCCTACATCACGCCGACGATGACCCACCTGTCCGGCTTCCAGGACGCCGCGGTGCCGCTCATCCTGGTCGTGTACGGCGTCGGTATGACGATCGGGACGATGCTGTCCGGTCGGGTCGCGGCATACGGGATGTTGCGCGGCATGATCGCGATGCTGTCGGCGATCGCGGTGTTGTTGGCGCTCTTCGGACCGATGGCCCACGCCCGCCCGACCGCAGTCGTGGGTGTCTTCCTGCTCGGCATGCTCCCTTCGGTGCTGGTGCCGTTGCTGCAGACCCGGCTGATGGATGTGGCACAGGAGGGCCAGTCGCTCGCGGCGGCGCTGAACCACTCGACACTCAACATCGCCAACGCGTTGGGGGCGTGGCTGGGCAGTGTCGTGCTCGCCCACGGTCTGGGTTATGAGTGGCCCAGTCGGGTCGGCGCGCTGCTGGCCGTGGCCGGCATCGCGATCGCCGGTGCCAGCGCAGTCGTGGCCCGGCGGGAGGCCGAGGCCGGAGCGTAGGGCCCAACAGTCGTGGCCGACCGCGCGGGACGAGCTTCCGGCCCAAGCGGACACTACGAGTCCGAGGTGCGGATCTCACCCAACGGCAGCATCGTTCTGCCGAACTGGTGGTTGAGCACCTCGGCGGCGGCGACGTACCAGACGACGACGGCTAGCGCGACTCCCGCCCAGCCGCCGATGTGGACCCAGGCTGCGCTGCCGTTCGCGTTACCGATGATCAGGGGGATGATTGTGGCTTCGACGCCGATGAAGGCGATGACTACTGCGACGCTGACTCGGAAGGCGCCGATGAGCATGTAGAGACTGAATACTGCCCAGGGGAAGAGGAACAACGCGGTTGCTGCGCCGTGGTCGGCTGGTGGGATATTGCCGAGGTAGAGGGTCGCGAACAATGCGAACGAGCACCAGAACGCACCGAACGATCCGAATGTGACTGCGGGGAACAGTTCTTCGTTGCGAAGGTGCCAGAACGCGACGAGGATCTGGATGACGCCGCCGAAGATCCAGGCTGTGGCGACGGCGGCGTCGATGCTTGCTTCGTGGATCATTCCGGCGTTGACCCAGCTGAGCAGGAACGTGGTACCGGCGAATGCTCCGAACGCGAGCGGGGCGGGATTGACGGTGGGTTTGTGAGTGGTGCCCTGAGTCGTTGCCGCTGCAGCGGCGGTTGCGATGGACATGGTCGTTTCTCCTTGGGGTTGTTGCTGGTGCTTGGTGGATCCGAGGTCGACCGCCGGCCGGGTCGGCAGGTGGGTCGCCGCGACCGGGCGTTTCGAGCGTCACCCGTTCTGTTCGACCAGGCGGCGGCGCAGGATCTTGCCGACCGGGCTCTTGGGGATGGCGGGAACGATGTGGATGGTCTTGGGGATCTTGTATGCCGACAGGCCCGACTCGTGCTTCGCCCAATCGCGCAGCGACGCCGCGAATTCGAGAGGGTCGGAGACGTCGTCGGTGGGCACGACGAACGCCGTGACTGCCTGGCCCCACTGCTCGTCAGGGAGCCCGACGACCGCGACCTCGGCGACCTGCAGGTGGCGCACGAGGACATCCTCGACCTCCACCGGGTGCACGTTCACGCCACCCGTGACGACCATGTCGTCGACGCGTCCTTCCACCCACAGGTCGCCGTCCTCGTCGACACGGCCCATGTCGCCCGTGTGATACCAGCCGTCCCGGATCGATTTGGCATCCGAGTCCGGCCGTCGCCAGTAGCCTGCGAACGCTTCGTCGGAGCGCAGATCGATCACGATCTCTCCCTCGACCCCGACTGGAAGCGGGTCGTGGTTTGCCGCACCGATCGGGTCGACGACCCGCCACCGGCCGAACACGCCGGCTCGCCCGGCAGCTCCGGGTTTGGCTGCCGCGTCGTCGGCGACCGAGAAGGTGTAGATCTCGGACGACCCGTAGTGGTTGATGAACACCTCGGGACGGATCGCTTCGACCAACTGCTGGCACAGGCTGGAGCTCATCGGCGCACCGTCGAACGCCAGCTTGCGCACGGAGCGTGCGACGCGGTCCATGTGGCCGACCTTGTTGATCATCGACCAGAACGCCGTGGGCACCAGGTAGAGCGCCGTCACACCGGAGTCTTCGATGAGACCGATCGCCTCATCCGGACGGAAGGTTGGCTGGACCACGAACGTGCCGCCGATCACGATCATCGACAGCAGCGACCGCAACCCCATCGTGTGGTACATCGGCATCGCGCCGAGCGTCACTTCGCCGGGGGCGTAGCGCGCCTGGATGATGTGCGCGATGGTCGCGGCGTGCTCGTTGCGGTGCGTGCGCGGGACGCCCTTGGGCCGACCCGTGGTGCCGCTGGTGTAGAGCATGACGCTGAGGTCGTCGGGCGTGATCTCGACGTTGGGCGCGGCGCTCGCTGCGGCGCTCACCGCATCCTCGAAGTCTGCTGCGCCGTCGATCCCGCATTCACCGACGGTGAGCACGACGGCATCCGAATCGCGCAGCGCGCTACGTGCCTGATCCGCGCCGACCGCGTCGACGAGGACGACGCGGGGGTCCGAGTCGGTGAGGCAATGGCGGAGCTCGGGTTCGCCGAGCCGGATGTTGTATGGCGTCGACATCGCCCCGATCTTCTGCAGCGCCAGGTGAGTTGAGGCGAACTCCTCACTGTTGGAACAGAACAGGCCGACTCGCTCGCCCCGGGTGACGCCCAGAGAAGTCATGACGTTGGCGATGCGGTTGGTGCGCTCGTCCAGCTCCCGGTAGGTGAGCTGCCGCTGACCGCTGAAAGCCAGTCGTTCGGGATGCCGTTCGGCGGTCCAGGCGAGCGTGCGGGCGAGGTCCATGGCCGGTGCCTACTTTCCTGCTCGATCCGAGCGCAGCGTGCGCCGGATGCGGGTCTTGAGCAATGCGACGGCCATGGCGAGGGCGCTCGGGCCGGTGTGCGTCACGGCCTCGCCCCGCGCGGCCGCTGCGAGGTGGTCGGTGAAGTCCTGGAAGATGTCACGGCTGACGTCGTTCACCAGGCCGCGGCCGAACTGCGCGATGCGGCCCACCATGTGCAGATCGGCGACGGCATGCACCGTGGTGGCATCGGGACCGTGTGCTGCGACCGTGAGGTCGACCCGTCCGGCAACGTCGCCGGACGATGCGTCGGCGCCCTGCCCGACGACCGTCAGATGATGGCTCGCTTCGTCGCGCTCGGTGATCGCCAGATCGCCGAGGAGCGCCAGCCGCACCGGGCCGAGGTGGATCCCCATCCGCGCCTTGTAGCGGTCATCACCGAAGTCGGCGACTATCTCCGCGCCTGCCAGGCATGCGGCCAGCGTTGTGGTGTCCTGCAGGACGGCCCAGACATCGTCGAGCGGCGCGTCCGCGACGGTGTCGATGGCCACGGTCGCCGTCGGTTCACCGGACGGCACGCGGATCTCGGTCGGGCCTGACGCCGTGCCATCGTCGAAGGCGACCGCGGTGCCAGGACCGCCGAGGGTGGCGCGGGACAGCTGGACGCTCGATTGCGGACATGAGTGCGGTGCCGGGACGCCGTCACGGTAAGTGTGTGCGACATCTGCGACCGCATCGACGATGTTCCGGTATCCCGTGCATCTGCACAACACTCCGGACAGTTGCTCGGGCAACTGCTCGTCGTCGACATCCGGCTCGGAGCTGAGCAGGTCGTAGGCGCTCATGATCTGGCCCGGGGTGCAAAAACCGCACTGGAGCCCGTGGTGCCGGCCGAACGACTCCTGCAGCGGGTGCAGGTCCGTGGCCGTGCCCATGCCTTCGACCGTGACGATGTCGCTGCCGTCAACCTGGCAGGCGAGCGTCAAGCAGGAGCGGGCGGCGTCACCGTCGATCAGCACCGTGCACACTCCGCAGACGCCGTGCTCACAACCGATGTGGGTGCCGGTCAGCCCGAGATGGTCGCGCAGCGCGTCGGCGAGCGTCACTCTCGGGGCGACGTGCACCGTCGCAGCCCGACCGTTGACGGTGAGGTCGACTCGGAGCAAGTCCTCCGACGCGCATCGCAGCGCGTTCGAGGCCGGGCGGCCGGCGTCCCGGCGGCGCACGGCGGATCGGGCTCGGTCACGGAGCCCACTTCGGGCATCCGCGGCGCGCAGCAGGAGGTTGGGTGTCGTCATCAGTGGTTCTCCTTCTGGCCTGCCCGGGCCGCCGCGAGGAGTTCGCGTGCGCCGAGCGTGCGGAGCAGGCGCCGGCGGTATCCGGCGCTGGCGTGCTTGTCCCCACCCGTGGTCACCAACTGCCGCGCGACATCGCGCAGGGCGTCGGCCACCGGTTCCCGGGGACCGCCGTCGAGAGCGGCACCGAGCGGCTCCGCCATCTCGGTGGTGACGTCGGCAACCACTGGGCGGTCGGCGACACCGAAGGCGCCGAGGCGGGCCGAAACAATCCGGTGACCGTCCACCAGGACCCTGGTCGCGACCCCGACGAGAGCGAAGTCGCCGTGCCTCCGCGCGATCTCCGCGAAGCCGAATCCCTCGCCCGGCCGCCGCCGGGGGAAGGTGACGTGTTGCAGGACCTCACCGGTCTCGATCGCCGTCGACATGGCGCCCCGGAAGAACTCCTCGGCGGGGACCTCCCGAGTGCCGGCCGGACCGCGGATCGACATCCGTGCGTCGAGGACGAGGGCAACGGCTGGCAGTTCGGACGCCGGGTCCGCGTGGGCGAGCGAGCCGCAGACTGTGCCTCGGCTGCGGATCTCGCGGTGCCCGATCCAGGGGAGGGCGCGAGCGAGCAGTGGGACCGTGAGGTCGGGTCGCCGCTCGACAGCGCGCTGGCGCACAGCTGCACCGATGCGGACCTCGGAGCCGGCGTCGATCCGGCGCCACTGCTGGACTCGGGTGATGTCGATCAGCGTGGTCGGCCGGCCCAGTCGCATCGCGAGCACCGGCATGAGGGATTGACCTCCGGCGAGCACCTTCGCGTCGCCGCCGGAGGTGCTCAGCTCGGAGACGACGTCCGCGGGGCTGGTCGGGCGGACGTACGAGAATGGCGCGGCCTTCATCTCAGCGGTCCTGGAACTCCGGCTTGCGCTGCTCGCCGAACGCAGCGACGCCTTCGGCGAAGTCCGCGGTCGCGCGCAGCATTGCGTATGACTTGCGCTCCAGTTCGACACCGGTTGCGAGCGGACCGTCGATGCCGCGATCGAGGACCTCCTTGGCGGTGCGCAAGGACACCGCCGAGTAGCCGAGCAGCGCGCTCACCACGCGTTCTACCTCCGCCTCCAGCGCTTCCTTGCTGTTGCTCACGGATGCCGCGAGACCCCAGTCGAATGCTTGCTGGCCGTTGAATCGCTCGGCGGTGAGGATGTGGTACTTCGCACGGGAGAGCCCGATCAACCGCGAGAGTCGCTGCGTGCCGCCGGAGCCGGGCATCATCCCGAGCTTCATCTCCGGCAGCGCGAATTGCGCCCGCTCGGTGCAGAGCCGGATGTCGGCCGACAGCACCAACTCCAGGCCGACACCGAAGCAATAGCCGTCGATCGCGGCGATCACCGGCTTCGGAGAGCGGGACGCCGCCGTCACGTCATGGCCGAGGTCGGTGAGGTCGAACGGCTGCACTTCCATGAAGCCGGCGATGTCGCCGCCGGAAGTGAAGTTGTCGCCGGCGCCGCGGATCACCACGGCGCGAACGTCGCTGTCGGCGTCGATCTCGGCGAAGCGTTCGGCCATCTGCGCCCGCATCTGCATCGTGACGATGTTGAGCCGACCATGGTCGAGGGTCAGGTTCGCGACGCGGCCGTCGTGGCTGCGCTTCAGGTGGATGTCGCCTCCGGTGATGGGCATTGGGGATCCTTTCGAGCGGTGAGGTGTATGGCGCGGAGCTGGATGGTGTTCGGCGCGTCGCGCCGACGTCGGTCAGTCCTGGGCGCCCAGGAGTCGGTGCAGGACATCGGGATGGAGCGGTAGCGAAATGATCTCGACGTCATGCGAGCGCAGCGCGTCCTCGACAGCGTTCGCGATCGCGACCGGAATGCTCATGCTGGCTCCTTCCCCGGCGCCTTTGGCGCCCAGGCGGGTGAGTGGTGACGGTGTCTCCAGGTGCTCCATGTGCAACGGGAACGAGCACTCCGCGGAGGTCGGGACGAGGTAGTCCATGAACGTCGAAACCGGCTGCCCTGACTCGGAATACGCCATTTCTTCGTACATCGCGCCACCGATCGCTTGGACCATGGCGCCATGCACCTGACCTTCGAAGAGGGTCTTGTTCAGGATGGTGCCCGCGTCATGGACGCTCACGACGTTCTCGATGGTGATGGCGAGCGTCTCGGGATCGACACGCACACTCACCAGGTCGGCGACGAAGCCGTAGCAGAGCGAGGAGTTGACCTGGTCGGTCCGCGAGGGCGCTTGCGCCTCCGGCGGGGTGAACGCGACGTTGACTTCCAGTCCGGCCTCTTGACCCGCCGGCAGTCGGCCCGGATCCCAGTGGACGAGGCCGGCAGCGTGTTTGAAGAGCACGAATCGTTCAGGGTCACCGATCACGCGCACCCTGCCGTCGTGCAATTCGAGGGAGTCGGGATCGGTTTCCAGCATGACGGCGGCGGCGATCCTGATCCGGCGCGAAACTTCGGCGCAACCGTCGACGAGTGCCGACGTCACCAGCGGTGAGAACCGCGATGAATAACTCCCGGTGGTGATCGTCCAGGCCGAGGTTGCGGTGTCCATGTCGATGGTGGGCACGACTTGTTCTTCAGGCAGGCCGAGCTCGCGGGCGACAACCTGGCGGGCGACCGTGGCGTGTCCCTGGCCCTGCGGAACCGTTCCCAGCGAGACACCGACGATGCCCTGCGGGTCGACGCTAAGATGGACATGCTCGGTCGAACCCGACTTGCCCCGGCCCGGCGGCCGATTCTCGGCCGGAGTCGCCAGTCCGACATACCCGATGTTGGTGCCGGAGGGTTCCACGATGAGCGCGATGCCCGTCCCGACCAGTTCACCGCGCGCTCGCGCTGCCTTCTGGTCGGCAATCAGTCGCTGATAGTCGGCGCGCTCCTCGAGCAGCCGAACAGCCCGCTCGTAATCGCCGGAGTCGTAGATGCCACCAGTGGGAGTCGCGTAGGGAAACTCGCTGCTACGCACCAGGTTTCGCCGCCGGAACTCCAGCCGGTCGATGCCGAGGACGCTGGCTGCCTTGTCCATGATTCGCTCCAGGCCGAAGTAGAGCTGCTGGCCGCCGAAGCCGCGGTTGAGCCCGGTCGGGCACTTGTTGGTGACCACTGCGCGGGCGCGGATCCGCACTGTGTCGATGCGGTAGGCACCGGTCATGTTGCCGAAGCAGCGATAGAGGGTCGCGGGCTCCGGCGGGCGCAGATACGCACCGACGTTCTCGACGAAGTCGACCTCGGACGCGGTGATGATGCCATCGGCGTCGATCGCGAGGCGTGCGTGCATGTGCCGGTCGGAGCCGGCCGAGCTCGACAGCAAGTGTTCGGAGCGGTCCTCGGTCCAGCGCACGGGCCGCCCCGCGTGTTTGGAGGCCAGGGCCATCAACGCGATGTAGGGGTAGATGCCTGCCTTGATGCCGAACGATCCGCCGTTGTCCCCCGGCACGTGCAGCCGCAATTGGGACGTCGTGACGCCGAGCGCTCCGCACAGGACCGGCACCATCGAGAACGGACCGTGGAAGTTGGACCAGACCTGGACCTCCGGCCGCCGGGGGTGGTCGACCCACTCGGCGACCACGCTGTAGCACTCCATCGGAGTGGAGGAGTAGCGCGGGAAGTAGTAGTCCCCCTCGACCACGTGCTCGGCGGTGGCGAAGGCGTCGTCTACCTCGCCGAAGGTGAACGTGCGGTCGCTGAGGACGTTGCTGCCGGCCTGCTCGTGGAGCAGCGCCGCGCCGGCGTCAGTGGCCTCGATCGCATCGACGACCACTGGCAGCAGGTCGTATTCGACGTGAACCAGGTCGGCTGCGTCCTCCGCGGTGTAGCGATCGGTCGCGACGACGACAGCGACTGGTTCGCCGACGTAGCGGACCTTGTCGGTCCCGGTGGGGTAGTAGGACATTTCGGCCCGCAGCGACAGCGGGAACGGCGAGAGCGCGGTGGTCACGTCCTCGGGTCCGATGACCGCCGCGACGCCAGGGTGAGCGCGGGCGCGTTCGAGGTCGACGGCGGCGATGCGGGCGTGTGCGTGCGGGCTGCGGACAACGGCAGCGACAAGCGTGCCCGGCAGCGGATCGATGTCGTCCATGAAGGAGCCCTTGCCGGTGACCAGCCGGGCGTCCTCGAGTCGAGACATCGAATCTGTGGTCGCCATCATTAACCATCCAATACAGACCGTCTGATTCATACGATGTGAATTAGACGGTAGGTTACAGTGAGCGGCATGTCAACAGTGGGAATGACGGTGACGTCCTATGTCGTGCTCGGCCTGATCGCCTTGCGCGGGCCGTCAACGTCATACGACCTCAAGCGCGCGTCCGGGCATTCGATCGGCTACTTCTGGCCGTTCCCGCACGCACAGCTCTATTCCGAGCCGCGCCGTCTGGTCGAGGCGGGGTTGCTCACGGTCGAGCAGGAGAGTGAGGGTCGGCGCAAGCAGACGTTTTCGTTGACCGACGAGGGCCGGGCCGAGCTCGGCCGGTGGCTCGACGCACCGATCAGCGAGCCGATGCAGATCCGCGATGTGGGCGAGCTCAAGCTGTTCTTCGGCGAGTTGATCAGCGCGGGTAGCCAACGTCAGTTGGCCGAGGGGCAGATCAAGCAGCACCAGGAACGACTGGCGGAATACCACGCAATTGAGGCGCGGTTCGGTGAGCGGGAGGACGTTGCGGCTCGGCTGGTCCCGTTGCGCCTCGGGATGGCGATGACCCAGGCCGCGGTGACGTTCTGGGAGGATTTCCTGGAGACGGTGGACGGCGCATGACCACGTAAGCGCCGACTGTGCCGGATCTTTCGATTCAGACCCAAGAGCGTCGTCATGGGAGACTGGGGAGTCACCCCACCCCACCACGCCCCGCATTCCGAAGGTAAAACACGTTGTCACCCATGGCTCGTCAGGCGCTGCCGCCCGCCGCAACGCCCCCGGACCTGATCCGGAATTTCTGCATCATCGCCCACATCGACCACGGCAAGTCGACGCTGGCCGACCGCATGTTGCAGATCACCGGCGTCGTCGACGAGCGGGCGATGCGTGCGCAGTACCTCGACCGGATGGACATCGAGCGTGAGCGCGGCATCACCATCAAGAGCCAGGCGGTCCGGATGCCGTGGGAGTTGGACGGCTCGACATACTGCCTGAACATGATCGACACGCCCGGTCACGTCGACTTCACCTACGAGGTGTCGCGCTCGCTGGCGGCGTGCGAGGGTGCCATCCTGCTGGTCGATGCGGCGCAGGGTATCGAGGCGCAGACGCTGGCGAACCTCTACCTCGCCATGGAAAATGACCTGACGATCATTCCCGTGCTCAACAAGATCGACCTGCCGGCGGCCCAGCCGGAGCGGTATGCCGAGGAACTCGCCGGACTGATCGGCTGCGAGCCGTCGGACGTGCTGCAGGTCTCGGGCAAGACCGGGGTCGGTGTCGAAGCACTGCTCGACGAGATCGTCCGGCAGTTCCCCGCCCCCGAGGGCGACGCCGACGCGCCCGCCCGCGCAATGATCTTCGACTCGGTCTACGACACCTACCGCGGCGTGGTGACCTACGTGCGAGTCGTCGACGGCTCACTGCATCGCCGGGAGCGCATCGAGATGATGTCGACCCGCGCCAACCACGAACTGCTCGAGATCGGAGTGATCTCACCCGAGCCCACGCCGGCCGACGGTCTCGGGGTGGGTGAGGTGGGCTACCTGATCACCGGGGTGAAGGACGTGCGCCAGTCGCGGGTCGGTGACACGGTCACCTCCGCCCGGGGCGGTGCCACGACGCCGCTGGGCGGCTACCGCGACCCCAAGCCGATGGTCTTCTCCGGTCTCTATCCCATCGACGGCTCGGACTACCCGATCCTGCGCGATGCGTTGGACAAGCTGAAGCTCAACGACGCCGCGCTGGTCTACGAGCCGGAGACGTCGGCGGCCCTCGGCTTCGGCTTCCGGGTCGGCTTCCTGGGCATGCTGCACCTGGAGATCGTCCGCGAGCGGCTGGAGCGGGAGTTCGATCTCGACCTCATCTCGACACTGCCGAGCGTGGTCTACGACGTGACGCTCGACGACGGTCGCACGGTCACCGTCACCAACCCGAGCGAGTTCCCGGACGGCAAGGTCGCCTCGATCACCGAACCCGTGGTGCGTGCGACGATCCTCGCGCCGAGTGAGTTCATCGGTGCGGTGATGGAGCTGTGCCAGTCGCGGCGCGGGACGCTGCGCGGGATGGACTACCTCTCGCCGGAGCGTGTCGAGATGCGCTACACGTTGCCGCTGGCCGAGATCGTCTTCGACTTCTTCGATGCCCTGAAGTCCAAGACGCGCGGATATGCCTCTCTCGACTACGAACCCGATGGCGAGCAGGTCGCCGACCTGGTCAAGGTGGACGTGCTGTTGCAGGGGGACAAGGTCGACGCGTTCTCCAACATCGTGCACCGCGACAAGGCGTACGGTTACGGCGTCTCGATGGCGACCAAGCTGAAGGAGCTCATCCCGCGCCAGCAGTTCGAGGTGCCGATCCAGGCCGCGATCGGCACACGGGTGATCGCCCGTGAGAACATCCGCGCGATCCGCAAGGACGTGCTGGCCAAGTGCTACGGCGGCGACATCAGCCGCAAGCGCAAGCTGCTGGAGAAACAGAAGGAGGGCAAGAAGCGGATGAAGATGGTCGGCTCCGTGGAAGTCCCTCAGGAGGCGTTCATCGCAGCGCTGTCACAGGACTCCGGCGCCGTGGAGAAGGCGAAGAAGTAAGTGTCGCAATCTGATTCGCCGGTCCACCTGGCCCGGACGCGCTCCTTCACGCGGCGCAGCGGCCGGATGGCCGAACGCCACCACCGTGCGCTCGCCGAGCACGGGCCGGCATACCTGCTGGACGTGCCGATGGTGGGTGAAGGCACGCTGGTCGAGCCGGACCACCGCCTCGACGTCGCCGCCGCGTTCGGCAGGTCCGCGCCGCTGGTGGTGGAGATCGGCTCCGGCGGCGGGGACTGCATCGTGCACGCGGCGGCCGAGCACCCCGACGTCGACTTTCTCGCGGTCGAGGTGTGGGTGCCCGGTGTCGCGCAGACCATCGCGAAGTGCGTGCACGAGGGCGTCGACAACGTCCGATTGATCTGTGCCGACGCGGCACAGGCGCTGCCCAGCATGCTGGGACCGGGCAGCGTGCGCGAGGTATGGACGTTCTTTCCGGACCCGTGGCCGAAGTCCAAGCACCACAAGCGTCGGCTCGTGCAGCCGGAATTCGCCGATCGAGTCGCGGATCTGCTGGAGCCGCAAGGTCACTGGCGTCTTGCGACGGACTGGG
>NZ_JBQCGS010000051.1:0-47555 GCF_051955415.1 Flexivirga sp. | reverse complement strand
AAAGATCCCGGTCGTCGCACCCGCCTACCGGGTTGGGGTGTGGGTGCGCACGGGGTCCGGGGTCGGTGGGGTGGGGGTCCCGGGCGTCACGATCCGGGGCCAGCCGCGCGCCCCGATGGAGAACCTCTTCACGATGTTCTCCGCCGGGCTGCCGGCGGACGCCTGGGGGAGTGACGCCGTCGGGTGGGCGGCGGACAGCGAACTCGTCGACGGGGTGGCGGCCTTCCTGCTGCGGGCGATCGACACCGCGACCCGACGCGGGCTGCTGCACGGTTACGTGACCCTCGAGGAGGACACCAGCGTCATCCGGGGCCGGCTGCTGGTCGACCAGCTGGCGACCCGGCCGTGGGCCGCCGCCGCACCGCCCTGCCGGTACGACGAATTCACGCCCGACATACCCGAGAACCGCATGCTGTTGTGTGCCGTCCGGCAGGTGCTGAGCTGGCCGGACCTGCCGCCCCTGGTGCGCCGCGACGGATTGCGGCTGGTGCAACGCTTCGAAGGTGTGGAGGTGACCAGCCCGGACCAGCACCACGACGACCTGCCGATCACCCGGCTGAACGAGCACTACGCCCCGGCCCTGGAGCTGGCCCGCAGGGCATTGGACGGGATCACCATCCGGCACATCGAGGGCGAGCAGACGGCTCACGCGTTCATGATCGACATGGACGACCTCTTCTGTCGCTGGATCACGGTCGAGCTGAGCAACCGGCTGTGGCCGACCCTCAACGTGGAGGAGCGCCCGCAGTACGCACTCGACGTGCAGGACCAGTGGCACTTCACTCCCGACCTGTTGCTGCGGCGCGACCTGCAACCGGTGCTGGTCGGCAACGTCGCCTATCACCTGGCCGCGGACCGGCGCGACGGGTCGGACTTCTACCCGCTGCTGGCGTACGCGTCCGCGCTCGGCCTCGAGGCGGGGCTGCTGATCTACGCCCACGCCGACCAGGCTCCGGCACCCGAGGTCGTGGTCCGCAGCATCGGCACCCGGCTGCTGTGTGTGCCGTTGCGGCTCAACGTGCCGGCGGCCCGGCTGGCGGGTTCGCTGGACACGCTCGCCGAGCTGGTGCGCGTCGTGTCCTACCCGCGCCGGGCGGCATACCCGGGCTGAGCGCCATACTGGGTCGGTGTTCGCCAAACTCGTCCTGGTGCTGTTGATCATCATCGTCGGCTCATTCGTCTGGTATTTCGTCAAGGGAAAGGTCTCCCACGCCCACCAGCAGGTGCGTGATCGGGCGGTCGAGGGCAACTTCGGCCGGGCGATCGCCGCCGGACCGGCGACCAAGCACCTGACGATGATGGGCCGCACGCTGACCCTCGGTGCGGATCCGACGCGTGCCGGCGAACTCATAGCCCACATCGTGTCCTCCGATGACCGGGTCACCGACGTGCGGTCCGAGCAGGGCGCGATCGTGATCCAGATCGATGGCTCCTACCCGCGCGCTCGTGCGCAGCTGATGCCGGACCGCACCGTGATCGGGGTCGAGGCGATGACCTGGGAGATGGGGTTCCCGCAGGGCGCGGCGGTGTGGGACCGCATCGCCACCGCGATCAGCCAGGCGGCCGGGCATCAGGGCATCCCGGTCGGGGAGGGCACCCGCGAGTTCGCCAAGGACGAGCACGGATCCGGCAAGCCGGAGGTCTGGACGGTTCGCGTAGCCTGAGGCAGCGTGCCCGCGCGTGGCCGTGAGCACGATCGTCAGCAGGGTTCGAGGGGACCATGAGCTTCGAGGGGACTATGACCACCACCGCAGTGCGCAGGATCGCCCTGGGTGCGGTGCCGGCCGTCATCGCGGCCGGCGCGCTGGCCGGGTGCAACGATGCGGCCCCGACGGTGCAGCCGCCGCCCGCGACCAGCCAGGGCAGCGATCAACCGGTGCCGACCCAGGGCAGCGTCCCCACTCAGAGCAGTGTGCCGACCGACAGCGAGGTGCCCACGGTCTCCGCCGCGCCGAGCTCGGCCACCGGCGACCCGGCGAAGGTGTGCACCGCCGAGGACGACGGCTTCCTGACCCCCGGCGTCCTCGCGCCGAGCACCCGGAAGGCAGCCTGGGGCAAGCCGCTGGAGTTGAGCCAGAAGTATGGCGGCACGGTGACCATCACCCCTCAGGTGCCCCACGCCAAGAAGCCCGCGGACGGTGACATCTTCGGCCCCCCGGACGGCCAGACCAACCTGCTGGTGAAAGTCACCGTCGCGTACAAGTCCGGCGACGACAGCACCATCGCCGGCATCTACTTCACCCTGCGCGACAGCCAGAAGAACCTGTGCGACTACAGCTCGCTGTCCCAGGCCGTGCCGAAGCAGGACCAGTTCGACGACGCCACGCTGAGCAAGACCAGCAGGACCTATACCGGCACCATCGTCTTCGAGGCGCCGGCGGGCCAGGACTACACGAAATACACCCTGCTCTACCGCCCGAGCACCTTCGACAACAAGAGCTCGGACGCGCCGGTCGCGTGGACCGACTGAGAACGGCCGCGCTGAGCGCCGCCGACCAGGAACGCCGTCGCCGGCTGCGCAAGATGCGGCTGGTGGCGACCTCGCTGCTCGTCGCAGCGGCGGTCGTCTTCGTCCTCACCCACGGCCACCACGGCGTCTGGGGCTACCTCAACGCCGCCGCCGAGGCAGCGATGGTCGGTGCCGTTGCCGACTGGTTCGCGGTCACCGCCCTCTTCCGGCACCCGCTGGGGCTGAAGGTGCCGCACACCGCCATCATCCCCGAGCGCAAGGACAGCATCGGCCACAGTCTCGAGGACTTCGTCACCGACAACTTCCTGACCGCGGAGAACGTCCAGCAGCGACTGGCGACCGCGCAGGTGCCGTTGCGTGTCGGTCGCTGGCTGGCCGACCCCGCGAACGCCACCCGCGTGGTGACCGAGTCGGCGCCGGCCCTGGCCAAGGGCATCGGTTCGATCAGCGATGCCGAGGTCGGTGATTTCCTGGGCCGGGTCCTGTTGCCCCGGCTGGCCCGTGAGCCGGTGTCACCCTTGCTGGGCAGCCTGCTCGAGGGTGTGGTGAAGGACGACTCGCATCGCCAGGTCGTCGATCTGGTGGTGCGTGAGCTGCACGACTGGGTCCGGGACAACGAGCAGACCGTGACCTCGCTGATCGGCAGTCGCGCCCCCTGGTGGTCGCCACGGTGGCTGGACGACACCGTGGCGGCACGATTGCACGTCGAGCTGGTCCGGT
Organism: Flexivirga sp.; assembly: GCF_051955415.1. Classification (NCBI taxonomy): domain Bacteria; kingdom Bacillati; phylum Actinomycetota; class Actinomycetes; order Micrococcales; family Dermacoccaceae; genus Flexivirga; species Flexivirga sp. The sequence goes on along the minus strand of NZ_JBQCGS010000051.1, from coordinate 44,365 downwards.
GGCTGGCCGACATACGGGACACGCCGGACCACCAGGTGCGGCGCGCGATCGACGACCTGCTCGCCAAGCTGGCCGACAACCTGCAGAACGACCCGGCCACAATGGAACGCACCGAGCAGCTCAAGGTGCGCGTGCTGTCGCACCCGTCGGTGGGCGACTCGCTCGTCGGCATGTGGCAGTCGGTCAAGCGGGTGGTCGTCGAATCGCTGGAGGACCCCGACAGCGACCTGCGCGCGCGGCTGGTGCGGGCACTGACCGACCTCGGTGGCCGGATCGTCTCCGATGACGAGCTCCGCGCGTCGCTGGATCGGCGGCTGGGGGAGATCTCCGGGCACGTGGTCACGACCTACGGCCACGAGATCTCCACGGTCATTTCGCAGACCATCGAGCGCTGGGACGGCGACGAAGCGTCGCAGCGCATCGAGCTGCACGTCGGTCGCGACCTGCAGTTCATCCGGATCAACGGCACGGTCGTCGGCGGTCTCGTCGGTCTGCTGATCTATTCCCTGGCGCAGCTGCTCTGACGCGGCGGCCGGGTCTCGTCCTCAGTGGGCGTGGCGGGCGGTGCGAACGGTGTGCCGCACGTCGCGCCACGCCGACCACCCCGTGCGCAGGCGCCGTGCCCGTGCGGCGGACAGACGTCGTGCGCGTGCCGGCGGCGGGCGTCGTCGTCGTCGCACCGCTGCCCGAACGCCGGCGGAAGCGTGCAGCGCGTCGAGCGCCTGAGGCTTCCCGATGAGTTCGCCGCTGCGCAGCGTATGACGTGCACGGGTCATCGAGATCAGCGCCAGATCTGCGAATGACAGGTCGAGGAACAGCCACGGCCGTTGTGCCGCCCACGACCAGTAGCCGGTCAACTCGGCGCGCGCGGCCGCGCGAATGGTCGCAGCCGGCAACGGCGGGAACACTTGCCTGCGCGGCATACCCGTCAGCCGTATGCCGAACTGCCCCAGCTCGGCCCGTGTTAGCTGCGACAGTTCTCGCTCGACCAGCCGCCCGTGGGTCCACGTCGGGTGTGCGATGTGCAAGCCCGGCAACTCGTCGACAGGCGCGTAGACGCAGCCCAGTTGCGCTCCAGGATGCGCGGCGTCGATGGCAGCGTGCATGCGCGCAAGCTGCTCCAGTTGTGCGTCCAGCAATGGGAATGCGGTGAGCGCGACCAGGTCGATGTCGCTCACCCCTGGGGCATACTCGCCGGAGGCGACCGAGCCGGCGGCGTAGCTGCCCACGATCCAGTCGAGATCACCCAGCTGCCGTCTGAAGTCGTGCACTGCCGGGATGTCCTCGGGCAGGCGCATCCGATCACTATAGGTGCCTGCATGGGGTCGGAGGTCGCGAGTCGTGGGTCGCCGCGGCCGGCTCGCGACCGCGGGCGCGGTGTTGCGCGTGCCGATGGTGTGCCCGCGAGCCTGCGTGCACCGAATCAGTGCGGGCTCAGGCACTGACCGGGTCTTGCCCACCGGTCTCGTCCACGGGGGTCTTGGTCACCCGGGATCTCGTCCACGGGGGTCTTGGTCACCTGGGATCTCGCCCACGGTGGGTCTTGGTCACCCGGGCGTTGCTCACCTGGTGAGGCGCCTGACCGCGGACTCGCTGCCGGCGGTCGCGGATCGAACCTGACCAGAGACAGATGGAGCGTCTCGTTCGTCGGACCGGCGTACGGTGCGAAGTGCGGCGTGGCGTGATTGCCGCGAGGGTCGTGCTGCGACGGGCGGTCCGGGCCACGACGCCGATCGTGGCGCGGCTCCGAACGCAGCCCGCAAAGCGGGTCGTAGAGCTGGTAGAGCGGTCGCAACCGTGTCCCGTCGCGTGCGGTGAAGGTGACGCCGTCCGGCCGGGTCGGGTCTCCAACCATGACGAAGGTGCCGCGATGGTGCTCGTCGTGGTGGAACGGGCAGAGCATGATCAGCCGGTCGGCGTCGGTCAGCCCGCCGTCGATCCAGTGGTCGAGATGGTGGCATTCCAGGTGATGCATCGCGAGGCAACCCGGGAAGCGGCACCCGCGATCGCGGTCCTCCAGCAGGCGACGGGTGCGCGCTGGCACGATGCGCTGAGCCCGACCGACGCTGACCGGAGTGCCTTCGGTCTCCCAGACCGGCTGAATCACGCCGTCGCAGAGGATCCGGGCACGCAACGTCGAGGGCAGTGCGCACTGCTTGTGCAGCCACCCCGCGCCCTGAGTGTCGAGATGCAGGTAGACGCGGTAGCGACTTGCCCGCGAATGGCCGAGCGGTGCGCCGGTGTCCAGGGACCGTTGAGCCAACAGGCTCATCGCCTCTCCGAAGGAGGCGCCGCGATGGGTGCGGGACGCGCTGCCGGGGTTGTCGCCGCATGTGGCCGACGGTCGGGACGTGGCGCTGCCCGCGTCGGCCGTCGTTCCTGTCGCGAGGCGGAACAGCGCGTCCTTCGCCTCCAGCAGCGACTGCTCGACCAAGGCACCGATATCGGCAGGTGCGTCGTACGAGAGGAGAAAACGCCCTGCGGCGTAACGCATCTCGAGGCGAGGAGGTGCGGTGGTGGGATCGTGCCGGCCTGGTGTTCGCGCCTGGGCGGCGTCGGTGGCTGCGTCCACCAAGGCCTCGTCGTCGGCTGCGGCGCCGGCCAACAGCGCGCTGCTGCTGCCGGCGTCTTGGGCGTCGGCCGAGTCGGCCGAGTCGGCCGAGTCGTCGGAGTCGTCGGAGTTCGAGTCGGAGTCGGCTGCGTTGCCGTCGGCGCCGGTCTCGAACTCATAGCGGCACAACGCCCTGCGCAACTGCGTCACGGTCGTGTAGGAGGCGAACTCGGCAACATCCGCGTCATACGCGCTCGGGGTGTGCTTGGCGATCACGGCGGCGAGCCCGAGCGTCAGCCGGCCCGCATCGAGCAACCGCTGCATCGTCGGCAAGTCGGAACACCGCTCGGCGATGCGGACGACGTCGTGGGCCGACGACCAAGTCAGACCCGCGTATGCCGTCAGCCAGTGCTCGGGTGAACGGAAACCCACCCCGCACCACAGCTCGTCGGCCAGCACCCGGCGCATCAACGCGACGAGACGGGTATGCCCGTCGTTGAGCTGGGCGCTGATCATCGCCAGCTCGTCGCGCGCCGCCGAGACAGCTTCGGGGAACGCAGGCGTCGGCGACCCGGCGATGCGAGCCGCATCCGGCGGTGCAGTCGTAGCGCGTTCTTCGATCATGTGTCCAGCGAATCACCGACCACCGACATCGTCGGACGGAACGGCCCTCACCGGTGCACGACGCACAGCAGGTCACGCCCTCGCGTGCACCTGAATCTGCTGGCCGTCCGGGTCGGTGATCGTGACGTGGTCACCGAACTCGGACTCGTGCAGCGCCGTGGTGGCGTCCGCCGCGGCGGCCCGTTGCATGATCTCGGGCAGGGGGGTGGCCGTCTCGAAGCTCAGCTGCACCGCGAACGGCCCTGGTATGACGCGTGACTCGTCTCCGGCAAGGTGCAACCCCACGGATCCGCCCGCTCCGGGGAGGGTGAGCTGGGTGAAGTGCTCGTTCGCCTCGCCGACGAGTGCGAAGCCGAGGGCCTCGAGCAGCCGGCGGTCCGGCGCCTGATCGTCGATGAAGCGGATCGGCGTGACGCGCAGATCGCCGGCGTCGGGACCCGGTGTGACGCCCGTGCTCGTGTATCCGTAGAGATCGTCGGAGGTGCCGTTGATCGTCAGGTCCTCATCACCGAGGGTGACCGTGATGGCCCGGCCGTAGGCCTCGTCGTACACCATCGACCCGGCGGGGTGGCCGTCGTCGCCGAAGCCACCCGCGGTCAGTCGCCGTGCGAGCGCCGGCAGGTCGGACGCTTCGAAACACAGGCTGGTGTGCCCCGGCCGGGCGCCGGTCGCCGCATCCGCCGCACTGTGCAGGGCGACGGTGCCGGCGCGGCCGGCGAGCACGACCCATCCGCCCTTGTCGGCGGTGAGGGCGACGCGCAGCCCGAGGGTGGTCAGCAGACGAGTCATCGCGTCGATGTCGTCGGTGAAGCGGATCGGCTGCACGAAGAGGTTCATCGGGTCGCTCCTGGATCGAGGTAGTCGCGGAGTGCCTGCTCGACGAGGGCCGACAGGCTCAGGCCGTCGTCGATCGCGCGGTGCTTGACCTCGCGGATCAGATCGCCCGGCAGATAGACGTTGAACTGCGCCTTCGCGGGCTTGTCGCTTGCTGGCATGCTAGCAATCTAGACATAGTGGACGTCGCCGTCAAGAGGTGGGACGGCGGCTACCGGCCCCGCGGGTGCTCGCGCAGGTCGAGGACCTGGAATACCTTGTCGAACCGGCGCTCCGCGTCCGGCGCGACGAAATCCGGCAGCCGCCCGTACTCGGTGAAGCCTTCGGACACGTAGAGGTGCTCGGCGCCGGCGTTGTCACCCCGGAAGTCGATCGTGAGCTGCTCGCAGCCGGCGACGCGCGCGGCGTCGATCAGGTGCCGCAGCAGCATCCGGCCGATGCCTCGGCCGCTGAACTCGGCGGCCACGGCCAGGCGTTCCAGGTCGGCGTGCGGCCGTAGGGTGGTGCGAGCGTAGCGGCGCCAATAGCCGAATCCGACGGGATTGCAGTCTGGTTCACCCGCACCGCCGATCGGCGCACGCGCCACGAGCACGCAGGCGTCCGAGGGGCCGGCTGCGACCAGGTCCGTCAGCAGGTCCCGCATCTCCTCCCGGGTCGGCGGATCGGCCCAGCCGATCGCCGCGTCGGCCCGGATGAGCGTGCCGACCAGTGCCGTCAGTGCGTCGACGTCCCGAGTGCCGACCCGGTCCAGTCGCTCGATGGTGACCGCAGAGTTCGTCATGGGCCCATTGTGTCCGGTGCGGGCTCGGGCACCGACCTCTTCCACCGTCGCCGGTGCACGCCGCTCCTGCACAGTCGTTCCTCGGGCGCCTTCGCTCTCATAACGTTGCGAGGCGTCCATAGTAAGAGACGATTATGTATCAGAAGGTGAGCGGCGCTAGCATCTCGGACAGGTCATGAGTGTCAGCGTCAAGCCCCGGCTCGCTGACCGGCAACCCTCCTCTCGCGGTGGGGTGCCCCGGGTGAGGACCGGGCCACCGGTGCAGATCGCCGTGTGGCAAGCGCGGGCATCACGAATGTGGGTCCGCCGCCGAAGGCGGCCGTGCGTCGTCATACGGCGATCGAGCACGGAGGTCAAGAACACAGATGAGCACCGAGGCAACTCCCAACTGGTCCTTCGAGACGCGCCAGATCCACGCCGGCCAGAGCGCCGACCCGGCAACGGGTGCGCTCGCGCTGCCGATCTACCAGACCACGTCCTACCAGTTCAACGACACCGACCACGCCGCAGATCTCTTCGGGCTCAAGGAGTTCGGGAACATCTACACCCGGCTGATGAACCCGACCACGGACGTGGCCGAGAAGCGCATCGCCGACCTCGAAGGCGGTGTCGGTGCGCTGCTGGTCGCCTCCGGCCAGGCGGCCGAGACCCTGACGTTCCTCAACATCGTGCAGGCCGGGGACCACATTGTCGCCAGCCCCAGCCTGTATGGCGGGACGTTCAACCTGCTGAAGCACACGTTGCCCAAGCTCGGCATCGAGACGACCTTCGTGGAGAACCGCACGGATGCGGCGAGCTGGGAGTCCGCGATCCGGCCGAACACCAAGCTGGTGTTCGCCGAGACCGTGTCGAACCCGAAATCCGAGGTCCTCGACATCGAACTCGTCGCCGGCGTGGCGCACGCCCACGGGGTGCCGTTGGTCGTCGACAACACGATCGCCACGCCGTTCCTGCTGCGCCCGATCGAGCACGGCGCCGACATCGTGATCCACTCGGCCACCAAATACCTTGGTGGTCACGGCAATTCGATCGCCGGCGTCATCGTCGACAGCGGCAACTTCGACTTCGCCAAAGACCCGGAGAAGTTCCCCGGCTTCAACACCCCGGACGAGGCGTACCACGGGCTGGTCTATGCACGGGACCTCGGCGTCGGCAGTGCGCTCGGCGCGAACCTGGCGTTCATCCTCAAGGCCCGCGTGCAGTTGCTGCGTGACCTCGGCTCGGCCGTGTCACCGTTCAATGCCTTCCTCATCGAGCAGGGCATCGAGACGCTCAGCCTGCGCGTCGAGCGCCACGTCGCCAACGCCCGCGCGGTCGCCGAGTGGTTGCAGGAGCAGGAGCAGGTCGAGTCGGTGCGCTGGGCGTCCTTGCCAGGCAACGAATACTACGAGCTCGCCCAGAAATACACGCCGCTCGGGGCTGGAGCCGTGCTGGCCTTCGAGATCGCCGGCGGCGTCGAGGCCGGCAAGAAGTTCGTCGAGGCACTGACGCTGCACTCGCACGTCGCGAACATCGGCGATGTCCGTTCGCTGGCGATCCACCCGGCGTCCACCACGCACTCGCAGGGTCCGGACGAGGATCGCCTCGCGGCCGGAGTGACCCCCGGGCTGGTCCGGCTCTCGGTCGGCATCGAGCACGTCGATGACATCATCGCCGACCTGGAGCAGGGATTCCGCGCAGCGAAGGGCTGAGTACCGCCTGAAAGGCCCTGTGCGGCATACGTTCTCGTATGCCGCACAGGGCCTTTTCGACGCCACGCTGGTCTCGATACGGGCTCGTTCCTCGCCCTACTCGACCGGCGTGCTGAAATTCGGTTGACCGCAACGCTGTATGCCGGGAAGCCTGGGCACACACGCACCGGCGGCATAACTGTGCCGCACCGACGGCGGCATACGTCGCTTCGAGGAAAGGAGTCAGCGATGGCAGAAGGACAGGACACGCTGCCCGCTTCCAGGCTCTTCCTCGATCGGAGTTTCCCGTATGTCGCACCACCCGGAGGCCTCCGCCTCCTCCCTTGACGGCACGTCCGTCGATCAACGTTTCGCCTTCGACTACCGGCAGATCGGCGCACTCGCCGTCGACCAGCGCTGGTCGACGTGGGGCAACTGCCAGCCCCTGAGCCGGGGCCCGCAGCCCTGGCCGGACTGGGTCATCACCGACGACGCCGCCGTCGACACCGAGCTCGGTGTGCTCAAGACCGGCAAGGAGGCCGATGTCTTCCTGCTGGAGCGGTCGGCGCCGCTGGACGACCGCAGTGTCGTGCTCGCCGCCAAGCGTTATCGCGATTCGACGCATCGCACCTTCCATCGCAACACCGCCTACACCGACGGCCGCAAGCTGCCCAAGAAGGGCGGCCGGGAGGCGCGAGCGATGGCCAAGAGCACCACGTTCGGCAAGTCGGTGGCCGCCGGCAGCTGGGCGTGGGCCGAGTGGGAGTCGCTGGTGCGCTTCCACCGGGCCGGACTGCCGGTGCCCTACCCCGTGCAGGTCGACGGCACCGAGATCCTGATGGAACTCGTGCTCGGTGACGATGGCACGCCGGCGCCTCGGCTGGCCGCCACCCGGCCGCGGCCGGAACTGCTCGCCTCCCTGTGGTCGCAGGTGTATGACGCCGTCAGCGGACTTGCCGCGCTCGGCTGCGTGCACGGTGACCTGTCGGCGTACAACCTGCTGGTGGCGGGGGAGCGGCTGGTGATGATCGACCTGCCGCAGACGATCGACCTCTTCGGCAATCCGCACGGCATGGAGATGCTGCAGCGCGACTGCACCAACGTGGCGGCCTGGTTCCGCGCCCGCGGTCTGGACGTCGACGGCGAGGAGCTGTTCGGCGAGGTGGTGGCGCGCGCCGTGTGAAGGGAGAGTTTGCGACAATGGGCGGGATCACCATGACCTCACCCGATTCCACCGCGCCCGCCGGTCGCCGGTCCCGTGGCCGGCGCGGACGCAATTCCGGCCGGCAGGGCGACCGACGACCACCTCGAGAGACTCCGGAGCAGCGCGCGGCCCGCCGCGAGCACCGGCGCACCCTCGTGCCGCAGATCAGCTACCCGCAGCAGTTGCCGGTCAGCGCCGCCAAGGCGGAGATCGCCGACGCGATCCGCGACCACCAGGTCGTGGTGATCGCCGGAGAAACGGGGTCGGGCAAGACGACCCAGCTGCCCAAGATCTGTCTCGAGCTCGGCCGCGGGCTGGACGGCATGATTGGACACACCCAGCCGCGCCGCATCGCCGCACGCTCGGTGGCCGAGCGGGTGGCTGAGGAACTGGACGTCACACTGGGCGAAACCGTCGGCTATCAGATGCGATTCGCCGATCACACCAGCCAGGACTCGCTGATCAAGGTGATGACCGACGGTGTGCTGCTCGCGGAGCTGCAGCGTGACCGCGAGCTGCGCCGCTACGACACGCTGATCATCGACGAGGCGCACGAGCGGTCGCTCAACATCGACTTCATCCTCGGCTACCTGCGCCAGTTGCTGCCGCGCCGGCCGGACCTGAAAGTGATCATCACCTCGGCGACCATCGACCCGCAGCGGTTCGCCGACCACTTCACGGTCGACGGGCAGCCGCCGGTGCCGGTCATCGAGGTCTCCGGTCGCACCTACCCGGTCGAGGTGCGCTATCGCCCGCTCGTGCGCGAAGAGGGCGAGCTGGAGGTCGACATCGACCAGGTCACCGGCATCACCGACGCGGTGACCGAGCTGTGGACGGAGACGAAGGCTGACGGTGGTCCGCAGGACATCTTGGTCTTCTGCTCCGGGGAGCGCGAGATCCGTGACGCCGCAGACGCATTGACCGGGTTGGAGCTGCCGTCCACCGAGATCCTGCCGCTCTTCGCACGGCTCTCGTCGGCCGAGCAGCACCGGGTTTTCAAGCGTTCGGGCAAACGGCGGATCATCTTGGCCACCAACGTCGCCGAGACGTCGCTGACCGTCCCCGGCATCCGGTATGTCGTCGACACCGGCACCGCCCGCATCTCCCGCTACAGCCAGCGCACCAAGGTGCAGCGCCTGCCGATCGAGCCGATCTCCAAGGCGTCCGCGCGCCAGCGGTCCGGTCGTTGCGGCCGCCTCGCCGATGGGGTCTGCATCCGGCTGTATGCCGAGGAGGACTTCGAGGCGAGACCCGACTTCACCGACCCGGAAATCCTGCGCACCAACCTGGCGTCGGTGATCCTGCAGATGACCTCGTTGGGCCTGGGCGACGTTGCGCGCTTCCCGTTCGTCGAGCCGCCGGACCCGCGGCAGGTCACCGACGGCGTGCGGTTGCTGGAGGAGCTCGGCGCGGTGGAGCAGAGACGGTCGCAGCGGCGGAAGCTGACGGCGACCGGCCGCACCATCGCGGCCTTGCCGGTCGACCCGCGGATGGCGCGCATGCTGGTCGCAGCGGCGGAGAACGGCTCGCTGCGGGAGGTGCTGGTGATCGTCGCCGCGCTCTCGATCCAGGACCCCCGCGAACGGCCCGCAGACGCGCACGCACAGGCCGACCAGTCGCACGCGAGGTTCAAGCACGAAGCCAGCGACTTCCTCAGCCTGCTGAACCTGTGGCACTACCTCAAGGAGCAGCGGAAGTCATTGTCCAGCAGTGCATTCCGCCGCATGTGCAAGCGTGAATATCTGCACTACCTGCGCATCCGCGAGTGGCAGGACCTGCACGCTCAGCTCAAGCGCGTCGCCAAACAGCACGACCTCGCGCCGAGCGACAACCCCGCGGGGGAGGACGCCATACACCAGGCGCTGCTGGCCGGGCTGCTGTCACAGATCGGCCTGCGGGACACCGACAAGCGCGACTACCAGGGGTCACGCGGTGCCCGCTTCTCCATCCAGCCGGGGTCAACGCTCTTCCGGCGGCAACCCGACTACGTGATGTCGGCCGAGCTCGTCGAGACCACCCGGTTGTGGGCACGCACCAACGCGCGGATCGACCCGGCGTGGGCCGAGCGCCTGGGTGCGCACCTGGTGAAACGGCAGTACGCAGAACCACATTGGTCCCGCAAGCAGGGCAGTGTGCTGGCCGCCGAACGGGTCACCCTGTATGGCGTCCCCCTCGTCGCCGGTCGACAGGTCTCCTACGCGAAGGTCGACCCGGAGCTGTGCCGCGAGCTGTTCATCCGCAACGCGCTCGTCGAGGGCGACTGGGAGACCCGGCACGCGTTCTTCCGGGACAATCGGCAGCTGGTCGCGCGCATCGCCGACCTGGAGGCGCGCGCCCGACGTCGTGACCTGCTCGTCGGGGACGAGGAGCTCTTCGACTTCTATGACGCACGGATTCCTGAATCGGTCGTGTCCGCAGCGCATTTCGACACCTGGTGGAAGACCGAGAGTCGGAAGAACCCGAAGCTGCTGACTCTCACCGAGGACATCCTGCTGCGCGACGACGCCGACGCGGTCGACGCGACGGACTACCCGAAGAGCTGGCGGCAGGGCGATCTGAAGTTGCGGCTCACCTACCAGTTCGAGCCGGGCTCGGACGCCGACGGGGTGACGGTGCATCTGCCGCTGGAACAGCTCAACCAGGTCGACGACGACGGATTCGACTGGTTGGTCCCTGGTCTGCTGGAGGAGCTGGTCACCGCGCTGATCCGCGCGCTCCCCAAGGCGATTCGCCGCAACTTCGTCCCCGCACCGGATCATGCTCGTCGCGCACTGCCGCAGCTGCACCCGGACGAGGGACCGATCACCGCGCAACTCGGCGACGCCCTGCGGGCCGCCACCGGCGCAGCGGTCCCCGCGGGCGAGTGGGACTGGTCCCGGGTGCCGGACCACCTGCGGATGACGTTCCGCGTGGAGGACTCGCGAGGCAGGAAACTGGCCGAGGGCAAGGACCTGCCGGCCCTGCAGGAGCAACTCGCCGGCAAGGTGCGAGGTGCCGTGTCGAAGGCCGCCGCGGCCATCGAACGCACCGGGCTGACCACCTGGGATCTCGGCGAGTTGCCTGCGACCTACCAGCAACGGCACGGCAAGCGCACCATCCAGGGCTACCCCTCGCTGGTCGACCACGGCGACAGCGTGTCCCTGCAGGTGCTGCCGACGGCGTCCGCACAGGCGTATGCGACCAAGGGCGGGATCCGGCGGCTGATCCTGCTGAACGTCGATGTGCCGTGGAAGCGCATCGAGGGGTTGTTCACCACCCGGCAGCGCCTCGCGCTCGGCAACAACCCGCACGGCAGCATGCGCGCGTTGATGGACGACGTGCTCGCCGCGGCCGTCGACGACATCGTGGCGCGTGACCTGCCCGACGGCACCGTCCGGGACACGGGCCAGTTCGATGAGGCGCTGCGTGTCGTGCGCCAGCAGATCGCGCCGCGCGTCGTGTCCGTGGTGGAGGCGCTGGCGCCGGTCCTCGACCACGCCCGCGAGGTCCGGCTCGCGCTGGACGCGATGACACAGCCGTCGGTCGCGCAGCTGCGTGCCGAGCTGGAGCAGCAGCTCGCTGCGCTGTTCCACCCCGGCTTCGTCGCCGAGACCGGTCTGACCCGACTGCGCGACCTCGACCGCTATCTGCGCGGCATGCTCGAGCGCATCGCCAAGGCGCCGGGTGACCTGGCGCGGGACCGGCAGCGGTCCGAAGAGGTCGGGGTCGTGGAGGAGGAGCGTCGCAAGCTGCTGGCGAACCTGCCGAAGGCGCGCCATACCGACCCGGATGTCGTGGACCTGCGCTGGCAGATCGAGGAGCTGCGCGTCAGCCTCTTCGCCCAGCGGCTCGGCACGCCCCGACCGGTGTCGCCGCAACGCATTTTCAAGGCCATGGACGCCGTCGAGGACGCCGCTGCACGGTGAGCGGGAATCCTGCCGCGGCCCGCGGCGTTCTCGTGTAGGAAGCCAACAACTCCAGGAGTATGTCGTGCAAGACCCGCGTGAGCTCTACCAGCTCGAGACCGACACACATGCCAGTGCGCTCGGTGCGCACACCATGGTGGTGTCGCTCGGCGGCCTGATCGACGCCGGCAACACCCAACAACTGCTGACTGCCCACTTGCTGGGCAGCCTGGAGCACACGGTCGTCGCGTCGTTCGACGTCGACCAGCTGCTCGACTACCGCGGCCGGCGGCCGGTCATGACGTTCGACCGTGACCGGTTCACCGAATACGCCGACCCGGCACTGCTGCTCTACCGGATGACCGATGCCGAGGGCACGCCCTTCTACCTGCTGGCGGGCCCGGAGCCGGACTATCAGTGGGAGCGGATGATCGAGGCGATCCGGCAGCTCATCCGCCGCCTCGGGGTGCAGCTGGTCGTGAGTGCACAGGGCATCCCGATGGGCGTGCCGCACACCCGGCCGATCGGAATGACCCGGTTCGCCAGCAAGTCCTCGCTCATCCCGGAGAACGAAGCGCTCTTCGGGTCGGTGCAGGTGCCCGGCTCGCTGGACAGTCTGATGCACCTGCGCCTGGGCGAATCCGGCGTGGACACAGTCGGTTTCGCCATACACGTGCCGCACTATCTGGCCCAGATGGACTTCGGTGACGCCGCGGTCGAAGCGCTCAAGGCGATCAGCGGGCTGACCGGACTCGACATCCCCGCGCACGAGCTGGCGGCGCTCGCCGGCCTGCACCGTGCCGAGATCACCAAGCAGGTCGACGAGAACGACGAGGTCGGTGAGGTCGTCCACGGGCTCGAGGAACAGTACGACGCGTTCACCGAAGGCCTGAAGCGGCAGAACCTCCTGGCCACCGAGATGGCCCAGCTGCCCAGCGCCGACGAGATCGGCGCGGAGCTGGAGAAGTTCCTGCGCGAGGAGGAGCCGGACGACGCCGAGGACCGCGGTAAGGGCCCCGAAGGCCCCGATTTCCTGCGCTAGCTCGACTTCTCACTCGCCCGACGGGATCAGTCCTTGGCCTCGGACCAACGGTGGATGACGCGCGTGTCCGCGACGAAGCGCACCGGCGCGCCGCCGGTCCACCGCCGCGCGGCCGCCTGCAGCGCATCGTCCACGGCCTGCGCGGCCTCCTGGGCGTATGGCGCGGGCGCGTGCACGAGCAGTTCGTCGTGCAGGCACAGCACGATCCGCCCGCCGAGCGGCCGCACAGCGTCCCGGACGGTCAGAGCCCACGCCTTGAAGAACTCCGCCGCCGCCCCCTGCACCACGGCGTTGCGGGTGAACCGCCCGACCGCGCGGCGACCCGCCTGATCGGTCGCCGCCCGACCGCGGATGAAGCGGCCGCCATAGGTCAGCACCGGTTCGCCGCGCTCGCCCCGGCCAGCTGCGTCGCGCAAGTGGTGCAACGCCCGCGGGTAGGTGCGTTCCATCCGCCGCAGCGCGTCGGCTGCCGGCCCGGAGGTCTGGCCGTACATCGCGGCGAGGACCGCGATCTTGGCGGCCGGCCGGTCCAGGTGCAGCTGGGCGGCGACGGTGGCGTAGAGGTCGTCCTCCGCCGTCGCCGCAGCGAAGTCCGGGTCGGCGGAAACCACCGCCAGCACACGGGGTTCGACCTGCCCCAGGTCGGCCCGCACCAGCACGTGGTCGGGTGCCGCAGCAATGCCCGGGCGCAGCGGAGCCGGCAGGCTGTGCAGCCCGGCGCCGGCCGTCATCCGTCCTGCGCCACCGTCGCAGGCGGTCCAGGTGCCCCGCAGCCGGTCGTCGAGCCCGACGAACCGGTCCAGCCAGGACCAGCCGTAGGTGGTGGCGATGCGTTCGGCCTTGCGCCAGTCGAGCAGCGCGTCCACGACCGGGTGCACGTCTCGGTACGGCGTCAGGTGCCACGCCCGCGTGTCCTCCACCTGGACGCCCAGCGAACGCAGCAGAGCGCGCACGTGCGCCGGGTTGCGCAGATCCGTCGTGCCCCGTCCGGGAACGTGCCGCAGGACCAACTCGTCGCGAGCCGTCCGCAGCCGGGCCGCATGCGCCTCGTTCCGTGGGCGCGGCCCGGCGATCCCGGTGATCAACTGCTCCAGGGTCGTCCGGTCCACCGGCAGCCCGTGCTCACCCAGTTCGACGCAGAGCAACGCGGCCCCCGACTCGCTGGTCGCCGTGCTCACGCCGCGCGGCCGTCGGGACAGCAGCGCCTCCTGTCGGCGGGCTGCCGTGAGGGCACACCTGGCCAACTCCGGTAGCTTCTCATGTCGCCAATCCGACTGGGAACACGAGGGATTGAGGTAGCCGTCCGGGCGGACCACCGCGTCGTCGCCGACCACGTCGAAGAGGTCGCCCATCACCGGCGCCGGCCGACCGTCGGGGTCGAGCCCGGCGGCGACGGCCCAGATCTCCTCCGTGTCCGCCTCGAAGCCGCCCACCAGCAACCGGTGCGCTTCGGTCAGGTCCCAGCAGCGGCGCAGCGTCAGACCGGCTCGGACCAGGGGAGTGGCCGACTGGGCGGCGGACCACCACACCCAGCGTGGCGGGTCCTGGCCGGCTGCACGCTCGCTCGCCCGGACGAAGTCGACCAGCTCGGCCGGTCCGGCGTCGAGGCAACTGCCCTCCGGCCCGACACAGACTGCCCGGTCACCCTGCACCGCGACGGCATACAGCGAACCCCGCACCGGCCCATTGTGCCGTAACGGCCCGGGGTCAGTTCGCCGTCGCCGACCACCGCTGGCCGGAGGTGCCGGTGTCCTTGGCCTGGGTGACGGCGCCATCGGTGCCGGTGCAGGTGTACCGTCCGACCGCCTGACCGTCCTGGGTGGAGCTGTAGGGCACGTCGGCGCAGTCGCCCGTCCCCGCGTTCTTCAACTCATAGGAACCGTCGTCGGCATGCCGGGTCAGCACCCACTTCTGCCGGGCGTCGCTGCTGGCCGTCGCAACTGTCAGGTAGCCGCTGTCCGAATCCGGTGCGGTCAGAGCCTTTCCGTAGACGGTCAGGGCGTACTGGCCGTCCGCGAGCGGCGGCTTCACGACCTCCTGGTCGCCGACGGCGATCGCGAAGACGTGGAACGACGCGTTGGACGGCAGGGTCACCGCGACGACGTCCTTCGCGGGGTCGGTCTGCAGGGTGGAGGTGTAGACGCGGTACTCGGTCGTCGGGTATGCCGGTCCGTTCGGCGTGTTCTTGCCGAGGGTGCGAATGGCCACCTTGGCGCCGTAGCTGTCCTGCGCCAGGCAGCACCAGTTCGGCATACCGACCGTGCCGGAGTCACTGGTGCCGTCGGCGTAGTAGACGGTCGCCGTGCCGCCGGCCGACCCGCTGGTGCCGGTCCCGAGGAACGCCAGCGCGTTGCCCTTGCCGCTCACCGAGATCGTCTGGCCCTCGCCGGCGACGTTGTCCTTCGTGCCGGGTTGCACGTCTGGCCAGCTGAAGTCGAAGCCGTTGGCGGACACCTTCGCACCCGGGGTGGCTCCGTGCTCGGCCAGTTGCTCGGCCAGCAGGCTCGAGCCGCCGCCGTCGAGGTTGCCGGGCGCCGGGTCGGCGGACGAGGTGATCCCGACGTTGTTGTATGCCGCTGCCGTGTCGGCGTACGCGACGGTCGTGGTCCCGCGGTCCGTCACGGTCCGGGTCGTGTTGTGTGCCCGGTAGGTGGTCGCCGCCGTGAGGTCCACCGTGCCGGGTGCTGCATCGGCGGGCGGGGTCAGCGTGACCGTCGCCGTGAACGTGGCGCCGTCCGCCAGTGCGGGGCTGCTCGTCGGACCGTCCGCACGCACCGTCCAGCCCTGCGGTGCGGTGATCGCGGTCGACCGCACGGACACCGGCGTGCCGGTGTCGTTGGTGTACGCCGCCGTCACCGGACGGGTCTGGCCGGCGACCGAGATGCTCGGCGGAGTCACGTGCAGGCTCACGTCGCGGTCCGCCGGGTGGGACCCGCCGACCGCCCCGGCTCCGGTGATCCGCAGCGTGGCCGCGGCAGCGGTCGGCACCGAGGGCGTCTTGACGTGGATGACGCCCGTGTCCGCGTCGTAGAACCAGCCGGAGTCGGCGGCGTCGAGCGCCTGCACCGACGAGCGGTGCACCAGTTTGTGACCGGCGACGGTCAGCTGACCGGGCTTCACGTCGGTGTGCACGGTCAGCCGGTAGTGCCGCTGGGCGGGTTTGCCGGCATACGATCCGGCGAGCGCGCTGATCCGGACGGTGACCGGGCCGCGCCCGGACGTCGGTGCGGCCACGTCGAACCGCTGCTGGGCGAAGGCCGTGCTCTGGCTGCGGCCGTCGTCCTCGTGGGTGGTGAACGAGGTGTGGCCGCTGGGGTAGACGTCCAGGTCCAGTTGGCCCGCCTTCTTGCCCTGCGCCCAGTCGGTCGTGCCCTTCGGGAACTGCGGGATCACCGCGCCGGCCTTGACGAAGAGCGGCAGGGTGTCCAGCGGCGCCTGGTAGCCGTTGACCGTCTGACCGCCCTGGTAGATCCGGCCCGTCCAGTAGTCGATCCACCGGCCCTCGGGCAGGTAGATGCCGTTGCGGACCGTGGTGTCGGAGTAGACCGGCGCCACCAGGAAGTCGTCACCGGCGAGGAACTCGTACTTCGCCTTGTCACCCCAGGTGTTGGGGTCGTCCGGGTAGTCCAGGTAGAGCGGCCGGGTCGGGCCGACGCCGGTCTTCGTGGCATTCATCGTGTAGGTGTAGAAGTACGGCAGCAGCCGCTCGTGCAGCATCAGGTACTTGCGGTTGATGGAGGTGTAGGGCTCGCCATACGTCCAGGGCTGCTTGTCCTTGGCGGCCCAGCCGCTCATGGCGTAGGTCATCGGCAGCATCATCTTCCACTGCAGGTCACGCACGTAGGTCGGCGCGCTGCCGCCGAAGATGCCGTCGACGTCACCGGTGGTCACCGGCTGCCCGGACATCGTGGAACCCGCGTAGGTCGGGATCTGCCACTTGATGTAGTCCCACGACCCGCTCTGGTCACCGGACCACATGGCGGCGCAACGCTGGGTGCCGGCCCAGCCCTCGATGGTCAGCACGGTGGCCCGGTCGGTGGAGTTGTCCTCGATCCCGTCGCGGGCCTTCTCGCACGCGTCCAGCGCGAAGCGGTAGCCGGGGCCGATCCAGGCGACGTCGGTCTTGCGCACGCGCACGCCGGCGGCGACCTCGGACTTCTGCTCGGTCAGGTCGCGCTGGGTCCACAGTCCGAGCTCGGCGCCGTGCTCGTGGAGCATGTCACCGGTCTTGGCCAGGTCCTCGTACTCGCAGCCGTACCCGTCGTTGACCAGCATCCAGCCCAGCGGCAGGTTGTGCTTGCGGTACCCGTCGGCGACGGCCTCCGAGTCGGCCAGCGTATGGCGCTCGCCGCGGTTCGCGTTGTGCAGGTGACAGTCGGCATCGCCGAGTTCGAGCGCGTACATCGGCAAAGCCAGCGGGCGACCGGTCAGCTCCGTGTAACCGTTGATGACCTGCTTGGCGTCACCGACGAAGTAGTAGGCGTCGAAGCGCTGCTCGTCGTGCGTGGTGGCGACGGTGGCGGAGCCGGCGCCGAAGTCGTAGGTGCCCTTGGCGAAGGTGTCGCGCAGCACGCCATACCCGTTGCTGGAGATGTAGAACGGCACCGAATTGGGCTGGCCGCCCTCGTCCCAGCCGTCCTTGGAGATCGACAGCTTCTGCCCGCGGTGGCTGAAGCTGCCGTTCTGCATGCCGCCGCCGAAGTACTGCTCGACGGCCCCCTGCGCCAGGTGCTGGGTGGTGCCGCCCGGACCCCAGGACAGGGGAGCGGTCTCCCGCCACAGCAGCGTGCCGTCCGAGCGCTGCATGGTCAGTGTTGCCGGCGACTTGTCGATCGTCAGTCTCGCGTCCGCGGTGGTCACCACGTATGCCGTGCCGGTCTCCCGCAGCTTCGACGTCGCGCCGGCGTAGTCGGTCTTGACGACGATGTCGGCGTCGGGCGCGGTGGGATCGGAGGGAGTGTCGTTGGCCGGGTCGGTGAACGTGCCGTCCGGCGCGACCTCCACGCGCAGCAGATCGGCGTCCTCGACGGTCACCCGCAGCTTCGCCGCGCCGGCATCGAACACGTAGCGGTTGCCGTCGTGGTGGGCGGCGGTGATGTCCGGGAGGTGGGCGGCTGCGTCGGCCGAGGCGGTCGGCAGCACCGCGACGAGGCCGGCGAAGGCGAGGGCGGCGGACGCGAGAAGCGCCACCCACTGGCGAAACAGATGATTGATAATGATTGATCCTCGGGGGTTTCGATCATTAACACGCGATTTGTCGACTCTAGAGGTTCTGTCCGGTCGATGGGCAGTTCGCGACCGTCGAACCTTTCGTGCGCCGCCGGCGCCGCTGTTCCCGGGCATACGCAGGCCCCCGCACCTGGCTGGTGCGGGGGCCTGCGGCGTTCGTGCCGGCGGGGGTCAGTGCTGTTGATCGTTCCCGTCCCCGGAGGGCCGCTCGTTCTGGTTCTGCTGCTGCTGCTGCTGTTGCTGCTGCAGGGCCCACGGGTTCTGGTGCTCGGCCTGGGGATCCACGGCAGGCACCGCCGTGGTGGCCTGCTCGTGGATATCGCCGGTCGGGCCGCCCTGGTCGCCGGTGGGCGACGAGGCATCACCGCCGGACATCGGCAACCCGGAGATCGCCTGGGTCGGCTCCTCGGAGCGATCCGCCGAGCCGTAGCCAGGCTGGGCGCTCGGTGCGGGGTGCTGGTAACCGGGCTGTTCGTATGCCGGCGTCGAGGCCTGGCCGCGCCCGGCCTGCCACTGCGCGGTCCCCTGTTGCACCTGGTCCGAGGAGACACCCTGCGTCGGCGCGTTGTTGAAGTCCTGCTGGCCGCCCGGCTGTGCGTGGCGCTCGTACGGCGACGGCGCGCTCGGCTGTTGCGGCTGACCGTACGGCGCCTCACCGTAGGGCGACTGGTGCGGGGCCGCCGACTGCTGGCCGTACGGCGACGGGTTGCTCTGCTGCTGCCCATAGGGAGAGGACTGCTGTCCGTGCTGCGGCTGCTGGCCGTAACCCGGCTGCTGCGGTGGCTGATAGCCACCCTGCTGGCCGTAAGCCGGCTGGTGAAGGCCCTGCTGCGCGTAGCCCTGCTGCTGGCCGTAACCCTGCTGTCCGTAGGCACCTTGCTGTCCGAACGGCTGCTGGCCGTAGACACCCTGCTGACCGTACGGCTGCTGTCCGTAACCGCCCTGCGGGGTGGCGCTGCCCGGCCCGCCCGACGTGCCCTTCCTGCGGCCGAGCAGGAACACCACGATCAGCCCGATGATGCCCAGGGCGAGCAGGATGCCACCGAGCACGATGCCGATGGTCTGGAAACCGCCGCCGATGGTGTCGGCACGCTTGCCGGCATACAGGTTGCCGGTGTTGCCGGTGCAGGTGACGGTGCCCTTGTCCTGCGAGCTGCGCGCGATCTCGTAGTACTTGGTGCCGTCGGCGGTCACCGAGAAGTCCTTGGTGGGGCGGCCCATCGTCGTCGAGTCGACCTTGCACACGGTCGCGGTGCGGTCCGCCGACTGCGGGCTGTAGACCGAGAACCCACCGCTCATCGACAGGTTGCTGCCGTTGCTGAACTGGGTGAGTTTGACGGTGGAGCCGCTCAGCAGCCCGATGATCAGCAGCACGAGCCCGATCACCGCGACGACCGCGGGCACGGCAAGCAACTTCTTATTGCCCAGGGAGTTCATATGGCGCAACCTAACGCATGTCGATGTCGAAGGGTCCTGAGCGCACGCGCCGGCGGATCAGTCCGACAGCAGCGTCCGGGTCTGCCGTTTGATCCTAGAGAGCATGGCGACCATTCCGCGCATCCGCAGCGGAGAAACCGCCTCGGCGAGTCCGAACTTGAACGGGACATCGTCCGGCACGTCGAGCACCGCCTGTGCCGACTGGCCGTCCAGACCCGCATGCAGGATGCCCGCGAAACCGCGCGTGGTCGGTGCCTCCTTGGGTGCGTTGAAGAACAGGTGCACATCACCGTCGGTCACCTCGACGGCAAGGAACAACGGTGTCTGACACTCGTGGACCTGCTCGAGCTGGTCGGGGTGGTCGGCATACCGGGCGGGCAGTTCGGGCAACTCCTCGCTCAGCTCCAGCAGCAGCTGCAGCCGGTCCTTCGGGCCGACCGAACCGAAGTCGTCGATCAGTTCGGCCAGCGGCGCGGGCAGGTCGCTCACGCCGCGGGTCCGCCCTGCTCGACCGGCACCCGCACCGCGTTGCCCCACTCGGTCCAGGAACCGTCGTAGTTGCGCACGGTGCCGAAGCCCAGCAGGTGGGTCAGCACGAACCAGGTGTGCGAGGAGCGCTCGCCGATGCGGCAGTAGACCACCACGTCCTCGCCGGGGTCGAGTCGCTGCTCGTCCTGGGAGAGCGCTTCGAGGTCCGCGCGACTCTTGAAGCGACCGTCCTCGCGCGCCGCCTTCGACCACGGCACCGACCGTGCGCCCGGGATGTGGCCGCCGCGCAGTGAACCCTCCTGCGGGTAATCGGGCATGTGCAGCAGCTCGCCGCTGAATTCGCCGGGGGAGCGCACGTCGACCATCGCCGTGCCCCGCTCCAGCTCGGCCAGCACGTCCTCCTTGAAGGCGCGCACCGGCGCATCCGCGCGTTCCACGACCGGGTAGTCGGCGGTTCGGGCCGTCGGCACCTCGCGGGTCATCTCCCGGTCCTCGGCCAGCCACGCCGACCGGCCGCCGTCGAGCAGCCGGACATCCTGGTGACCGAAGAGCGTCATCACCCACAGGGCGTATGCCGCCCACCAGTTCGACTTGTCGCCGTAGATGACCACGGTCGTGTCGCGGCCGATGCCGCGCTCCGACATCACCTTGGCGAAGCCGGCTCCGTCGACGAAGTCACGGGTCACGGGGTCGTTGAGATCGGTGTGCCAGTCCAGTTTGAAACTGCCCGGGATGTGGCCGGTGTCGTAGAGCAGCACATCCTCGTCGGACTCCAGGACGACCAGGTCGGGGTGGTCGCCGGCAAGCTGCTCGGCCAGCCAGCCGGTGGTGACCAGGCGCTCCGGGTGGGCGTATTCGGCGAGCTCGGGACTCGAGTCTGTGGGGTAAGGCATAACGCCACGTTACGCGCTCCGGTATGGCGTCCCGACACGGCTGGCAGGATGGGCGCATGTTCGGCAGCAGCAAGAAGAAGAGCAAGCAGCCCGTCCCGCTCGACAACGGTCCGTTGGGCAGCACGGCGCTGAGCCTGTCGCAGAAGCTGATCACGGTCGGTATCGACGGGAAGGCCGGCTTCGACAGCGCGCACGAGGTCGCCGAGGCCGCCCGGCGCGACTACCCGGCCGACGTGGACCGAGCCATCGACCACGTCGTGTCCCAGCACCGCAAGCTCGCGGCCAGTGCCGGATTCGTCACCAGCCTCGGCGGATTCGTCACAATGGCCGTCGCCCTACCGGTGAACCTGGTCGGCTTCTACCTGATCAACACCCGCATGGTGGCAGCCATCGCCGACCTGCGCGGGTACGACCTGCACGACCAGGGCACCCGCACCGCCATACTCCTGACCCTGGTGGGCGGCGACGCCGACGACCTGCTCAAGAAGGCCGGTGTCGTGAGCACCGGCCGGCTGGCGAACCTGGCGGCCAACCAGCTGCCACCGCCCGCGGTGATGGTCGTCAACAAGGCGGTCGGTTTCCGGCTGGTCGGCCAACTCGGTGACAAGCTGCTGACCAAGCTGGGCAAGGGCATCCCGGTGGCCGGTGGTGTGATCGGCGCCGGCCTGGACGTGTTCCTCTTGCACCGCATCGCCAAGGTCGCCAGGCGGGAGTTCCCGCCCACCGGCCGCGCCCTGCCGGCCGGGCGGAGCTGAGCGTGCCGCGGCTGCCCAAGGTGTCCGGCCTGGCCGGCGTCCGCTGGTCGGCGATGCGCCGGATCTCCGACGCACTGCAGGAGGTCACCGAGCCGGGCGGTCCCTCCATCTCGGTGCGAGTCGCGTCCTTGCCGCGGATGACGAAGGCCGTCGCACGCGGCGAGTACACGGGCGTGAGTGCCGGTCATCTCGGCCTGCTGGCGGCGGCCGCCGCGTACGTCGTCTCGCCGATCGATCTGCTGCCCGAAGCGCTCGTCGGTGTCGTGGGACTCGCCGATGACGCCGTCGTGCTGGCCTGGCTGGCCAAGGCCCTGGTGGAGGACACCGACCGGTTCCTGGCGTGGGAACGCCGGCGCGGCGACACGATCCCGGGTGAGCGCCTGTCCTGACCGGGCGGTCCACATCCCCCTCCGGCCCGGTCACGCATCCACACCCGCGGTGATCGACCGTCCGCGACCCTGGTGCGCGGCCACAGGCTCGCCGTATGACATCCAGCCTGCACGGCATCGGCGAGCTCATCGCCTACCTGCCCTACCAACTCGGATTCCTGCCCCGGGACTGCCTCGTCGTGATCGGCCTGCGCGACCGGCGCACGGTCCTCACGGCGCGGTTCGACCGACCGGACAGCTGCGACGCCGTGGCGTTCGCGAAGCACATCGCCACCACGTTCGGCAGGCACGATCCGGACGAGCTGGTCGTGCTCTGTTACGACGCGTCCGGGGCCGCCGACCAGCTGTTCCTGCAGGAGTTGGGCGACCTGCTGCGCGCAGCCGGCGCAGAGCTGTCGCACGTCGCACATGTGCGGGGCGAGGCTGCGACCTGGCGCGCCGAGCGATGCTCGTGTCACCGCTGCCCGTGCACATGGTCGCCGGTCCCGCCGGCCACCCGCGTCGCACCGGTGGCCGAGCAGGTGCAGCGCGGCGTGACCCCGGCCGCCGACCGTGCCGACCTCGCGCACCGCTTCGACGTGCGCCATCCATTGGTGGCCGCAGCGGTCGGGCATCGGCTCGGCGAGCCGGCCGAGGTGCACAGCGCCGAGGTGCTGCCGCGTGTGCTGCTCGAGCAACAGACGCCCGTGCATCAGCTCCCGGTCGACGTGCTGGCCGACGCCACCACGGCCGTGGCCGCGATCGTGGTCCGCGACCAGGTGCTGTCCTGGCTGATGCCGCAGTTCCTGCCGGCGGAGCTGGTCGAGGCCGAAGCGCCGGTCGATCCGCACCACCTCGGCCTGCCGCCGCTCTGGTTGCGTGAGCTCGATCCGTTCGACGATCCGGTGGACCGCGTCGCCGAGCGACTGGAGGAGTGGGTCGGGTGCATCCCGCAGTCGTGGAGTGTCCCGGTGCTGCTGCTCGCCGCCGCCATCCGATGGGTCACCGGCAACGGGGTGCTCGCGTCCTTCGCTGTCGACCGCGCGCTGCAGGTCGAGCCCGACTGCCGGCTGGCCCAGTTGTTCGACGCGGCGCTGCAGGCCGGGCTGCGCCCGACACCAGCTCAGCAACGGCCTGCCTAAGATCACCCCCACGAAATTCCTCCCCCGCTCCGGCACCCCACGACGTTTCTTCCCCGCCAGCTCCTCCGAATACTGCGCGGGAGCCCGATTCTCTCGGGTCGCTATGTCGCGGGTCCTGGGTGGAACGCCCGACCCGTGAGATGCGCGGGCGACGGCTTCGTCCCGCCCAGACGGTTTTGCTACCGTTGTATCCGTCATGAGTCCCAGCGTTCGCTGACCTTCGCGGCCACGAACACAGCCCCGGCTGGCTGGGCGGCAACCCTCCACCGCGGTGGGGTGCCCCGGGTGAAGACAGGGTCGACCGTGCACGGCGGTCGGCAAGCGCGGGGCCGGCGAGCCCCAAGGGGCACGCAAGGAGTGGGCCGGATGAGCGCCATACGGACGGCGACGACGCAGACCTCACGCACGCCATTACGCACCGGGTCACCGGTGCAGTGGTGCGCACCGCCGCCGGATGCCAACCCCGACGCCCGCGCGATCCGCCTCACCGACGTGCCGTTGGAGAGCGGTGCCGTGCTGCCCGAGGTGGTCGTCACCTTCCAGACCTGGGGGCGACTGTCCTCCCGTGCCGACAACGCCGTGCTGGTCGAACACGCATTGACCGGTGACTCGCACGTCGTGGGGGAGCCCGGCCCCGGGCAGCCGACGGCGGGCTGGTGGCCCGGCCTGATCGGCTCCGGACGGCCGTTGGACACCGACGAGCTGTATGTCGTCGCCGTCAACGTGCTCGGCGGGTGCCGCGGCACCACCGGGCCGGGTTCGCCCGCCCCGGACGGCAGGGCGTGGGGATCGCGCTTCCCGCGCACCACCGTGCGCGACCAGGTGATGATCGAGGCGGCGGTCGCCGACGCGCTCGGCATCGCCGACTGGTTCCTGGTGCTCGGCGGGTCGATGGGCGGCATGCGCACCATCGAGTGGGCCGCCGGTCATCCGCAGCGCACCCGTGCTGCGCTGGTCATCGCCAGCGCTGCACAGGCCACCGGGGACCAGATCGCGTGGGGTCAGGCACAGACGTTGGCCATCACCTCCGACCCCGGGTACGCCGGTGGCGACTACTACGGCACGGGCGTCATACCGAGTGACGGGCTGGGTATCGCTCGCCGGATCGCCCACGCGACCTACCGCAGCGCCGACGAGTTCAACACCCGGTTCGGCACGCGGCCACAGGATCAGGAGGACCCGCTGGACGGCGGCCGGTTCGCAGTGGAGAGCTACCTGGACCACCAGGCCGGCAAACTCGTCGCCCGCTTCGACGCCGGCGCCTACGTGCAGCTCACCGCGGCGATGGCGACCCATGACGTCACCCGCGGGCGCGGCAGCCTGGCGGAGGTGCTCGGCGGCTACCCGGGACTGTTGCGTGTCGCCGCCGTCGACTCCGACCGGCTCTTCCCGGTGGAGTTGTCCGAGCAGATCGTGGCCGCACACGGCCGCGGACGGGTCCGGCTGATGCGTTCACGGCACGGGCACGACGGGTTCCTCATCGAGACCGATCAGATCGCGGCGATCGTCTCCGAGGCCGTGGCCGATGCACGGCGCGAGCAGGTCCGCGTGCCCGTCGCCGGTTGAGCGCCGGCCGGATGTGAGCTTGGCCACCAGGCTGCTCGCCCCGCCGGCGGATCGGTCCGGTAGCGTCGTCGGTACGTCCGAGACGTGAGCGACCCGATGGGAAGAGGTGATCGCGCAGTGGCTGTCGTGGTGGGGTACGTACCGACCAGGGAAGGCGCCGCGGCGCTGCGCCGAGCAGCCGCGGAAGCGGCCGTGCGCCATACCCCCTTGGTGGTGCTGGACTCGGCGCACAGCGAGGGGCAGGACCAGACCCCGGACGCTCGCGCGCAGCTGGCCGAGTTGGCCGACCAGGACGTCAGTTACGAGGTGCGCACCGTCGGTCCCGGCGAGGATGCCACGGAGGAACTCCTGCGCATCGCGGAGGAGGAGTCCGCCGATCTGTTGGTGATCGGGCTCCGGCGCCGGTCGCCGGTCGGCAAGCTGATCCTGGGCGCGAACGCCCAGCGCATCCTGCTGGATGCTGCCTGCCCGGTGCTGGCGGTCAAGCCCGCCGAGTGAGCGGACCGAGCCCCGGAAAGGGGCCGATGGAATGTTCCACGCCCCGAATCGTTTTATAATGGTGTGGAAGCGCTCGTGACCGAGCCGGACCAGCCGGTGTGACGGTCGCTTCGAAACCCCAACCTCGGTCAGCCGTCAACCCCGGACGGCAACGTAGTGGTGTCCGTGCACCTGCGTCCGTGCATCCAGTGCCCGTGCACGGCTGACCGACAGTTTCGGAAGGTAGTTGGTGGACCCAGTGGCGAAGACCCCCGGAGCGCCGGCATTGCCGGCGGAGTTCGCGCACCCGGCGCTGCAGCAGCTGATGGCAGTCGGACAGGCGAACGGCTCGATCGACAGCTCGCAGCTGAAGGATGCCCTGGAGGCCAGTGAGATCGCGCCGCAGCGGATGAAGACCGTGCTGCGTGCGCTGGATGAGCACGGCATCGCCGTCACGCTCGACTCCGAGACCGCCGCTCGTGCCGTGGCGACCACCACCACCCGTCGCAGCACCAGCCAGAAGGCCGCCAAGAGCGCTGCCAAGAAGACCACGGCCGCCAAGGGCGACGACCCGAAGCCGGCGAAGAAGGCCGCCGCCAAGAAGACGGCCGCCAAGAAGAGCGCCGACGACGTCGACACCGACGCGCTCGAGAGCGATGCACCGGACGACGCGATGGATGACGCGAAGCCGGCCAAGAAGGCCGCCGCGAAGAAGACCACCGCCAAGCGGTCCGCGGCGCGCAAGAAGACCGACGACCTCGACGTCGCCGAGGACGAGGCGCCGGACGCCAAGGACCTCAAGGACGACGAGGCGGAGGAGTCCGACGCGTTCGTCATCCGCCAGGACGACGAGGACGACGCACCGGCCCAGCAAGTCGTCACCGCCGGTGCAACGGCCGACCCGGTTAAGGACTACCTGAAGCAGATCGGCAAGGTCGCTCTGCTCAACGCGGAGCAAGAGGTCGAGCTCGCCAAGCGCATCGAGGCCGGCCTGTTCGCCGAGGAGAAGCTCAACGCCGGCGAGAAGATCGAGATGAAGCTCAAGCGCGAGCTGTGGTGGATCGCGCAGGACGGCAAGAAGGCCAAGAATCACCTGCTCGAGGCCAACCTGCGCCTCGTGGTCTCGCTCGCCAAGCGCTACACCGGTCGCGGCATGCTCTTCCTCGACCTCATCCAGGAAGGCAACCTCGGCCTGATCCGTGCGGTCGAGAAGTTCGACTACACCAAGGGCTACAAGTTCTCGACGTACGCGACCTGGTGGATCCGACAGGCCATCACCCGCGCGATGGCCGACCAGGCGCGCACCATCCGCATCCCGGTGCACATGGTCGAGGTCATCAACAAGCTGGCCCGGGTGCAGCGGCAGATGCTGCAGGACCTCGGGCGCGAACCCACTCCGGAGGAGCTCGCCAAGGAGCTCGACATGACCCCGGAGAAGGTCGTCGAGGTGCAGAAGTACGGCCGCGAGCCCATCTCGCTGCACACCCCGCTCGGCGAGGACGGCGACAGTGAGTTCGGCGACCTGATCGAGGACTCCGAGGCCGTGGTGCCCGCCGACGCAGTCAGTTTCACCCTGCTGCAGGAGCAGTTGCACTCCGTCCTGGACACCCTCTCCGAGCGTGAGGCCGGCGTCGTGTCGATGCGTTTCGGCCTGACCGACGGCCAGCCCAAGACGCTCGACGAGATCGGCAAGGTCTACGGCGTCACCCGGGAACGGATCCGGCAGATCGAGTCCAAGACGATGAGCAAGCTGCGGCACCCGTCGCGCTCCCAGGTGCTGCGCGACTACCTGGACTGAATCTTCTGCTGCGACTCCTCGCAGCACGCAGAACGGCCCCGGCGAACAAGTTCGTCCGGGGCCGTTCTGCGTGCTGGTCGTCGTCTCCGCAGCTGCCGGCGTGGCCGGAAATGCGTGACTAACCGGCAACGGTCGCTGCTTCGGGGGCGGATCGGCCGGAAATGCGTGACTCACCAGCAACGGTCGCTGGTTTGGGTGCCGGCGTGGCCGGAAATGCGTGACTAACCAGCAACGGTCGCTGCTTCGGGGCCGAATCGGCCGGAAATGCGTGCATAACCGGCAACGGTCGCTGGTTTGGGTGCCGGTCCGACGCCCGCGACCGCTCAGCGGCGCCGGTGTATGCCGAACAGGCGCGCCGGCCCGCGGGCGATCCGCGCGACACCACGCCGGAAGACCGCCCGGCCGGACGCCGGCAGCACCGCGGCGGCGATGCGCTGGGGCCACGACTGTTGCCGGCGCACCCCGTCCAGGATGAGCCGGGACTGCCGGTCGATCGTGCTGGGTGAGGTGCCCGGGGCGGCATACCGCTCCTGCTCGAGGGTCGACATCGCCGAGTGCAGTGCCTCCAGCCCGGCCGGGGGCAAGGCGGCGCGGGAGCGGTAGTAGCGCTCGGTCGCGCGCGGGGACCGCTCCTCCTGCGGTGGCGGGATGCCCAGATCGCCGAGCCGGCTCTGCAACACCTGCCACTGCGCCTCGACCGGCCGGTGCTCGCGCAGCCGCGCACTGATCGATTCGCGCTGCCGACGGGCGAGCAGGGGGAGCACGAGGGCACCCAGTAGGCCGACCGCCAGCACGAGCAGGGCGATCACCAGATTGCCCCACCAGTCGATGTGTTGACCGCCCGCGGCGGTCCGCGCAGCCGTCGACCTCGAAGGGGCCGCGGACGACGAGGACGGCGCCGCCGAGGACGACTTCGGTGCCGTGGACTTCGCCGACGGGGCATGGCCACCGCCGGCCGGGCCGGTGACCGCGGTCGTGTAGCTCGGCGGCGCGCCGGTGCGGTCACCGGGCGTGGGTTCGAAGCGCGTCCAGCCCATACCGGGCAGATACAGCTCCGGCCAGGCGTGTGCACTGGACTGCATCACCGTGTAGGTGTCGTTCGCGGCCGGGTTGCCGGGCAGGAAGCCCAGCGCCATCCGCGCGGGTATGCCGTCCGCCCGGGCCAGCATGATCATTGCCGTCGCGAACTGCGTGCAGTAGCCCTTCTTGGTGACCAGGAAATTGGACAACGGATCGAGCTTCTTGCCGTCCACCCGTTGCGTGGGTGCGAGCGTCAGGGAATAGACGAAGTCGCCCGAGCGCAGGTAGTCCTGGATCCGCACGGCCTGGTCGAAGGAATTCTTGCCGCCGAGTCGCCCGGCCAGAGCTCGCACCCGCGCCGCGGACTTCGGGTCGACCTGCAGCGTCGAACCGAACTGCTGCCGGTCGATCCGGCGTCCCGGCTGGTAGGCGTCCTGCTGCGGGATCCGGTAGTCCAACTCGTAGGACTTCACCGACCGGGTCACATACGGCTGTTGGGTGGTCGGGGAGTAGCCCCACTTGGTCTGCCCGAAGTCGCCGGACTCGATCGGGAACGGCACCGGCACGTTCGGCGCGGTCATCGTGTTGTCGGTGACCTGCAGATGCTCGACATACGCGCTGTCCGTGCGGGCCGCACCGGCCGGCGGGGGCAGCGGCTTGCCATCGGTGCCCATGATCAGTCCGCTCGGCCCGGGGAAGTCCTTCCACTCGCCGTCGGAGTAAATGCCGCCCGCGGTGACCCGCAGCGGCGGCGGGGACAGGTCGGTGGTCTTGAAGGTGAGGACCGGCGAACCGTCGGTCTTGCGCAGGTCCTTGGCCAGATTGACCGTGGTGCTGAACGCCACGACTCCGCTGCCGCCACTGCCACCGCGACCGAGCCCCTTCGCGAAGTAGTGCGGGTCCGGATGCGGCAGGAACACCGGCACGATCAGCGCCAACGCGATCGTGGCGATGCCGAGCGCGCGCGCCGCCGACGCCAGACCGGTGAGGCCGAGTTGGTCCTCGTGCAGGGTCGGGGTGAGCGCGCGCGCCCGCACCGACGACCAGCTGCGGACCAGCACGCCGCTGCCGTGCGCCAGCATCGTCAGCCAGGCCACCGCGAGCAGGATGAAGAACACCGGGTTGAGCGCCGCGCCCGAGTTGGACGTGGACAGCATGTAGATGACCATCATCGGCACGCCGGCCAGCGCCGGCTGCCGTGCGGTCACCGCCAGGAAATCGGTGCCGATCGCCAGCCCCGGCACGATCAGCTCGAGCATCATCAACAGCCCGGGGGTGACCGGGGCCGGCACCGACGACTGTCGCACCGTGTCGTGCGCCTCCTGCACCAGATCCTGTATGGCGGAGATCAGCGTCGAGTCCAGATGGTCGTGGACGTTGAGCAGCAGCACCACCGCGACCAGCGCGAGCACCTGCACCGCCAGCACCCCACCCGCCGAGGCCCGCGTGGTGCGCATGCCCGCACCGACCAGCCCGACGAAGGCACACAGCACCAGCAGCGCCCACAGCCACGAACCGCCCTCCAGCAAGGTGGTCAGGGGCCACAGCGCGACCACCGAGCCCAGCAGCGCCAGCCCCGACTCGCTCCAGCGCGCCCGGGCGATCACAAGGACCCCACCTGCACCAGGGCCTTGTTGGTGACCGTGGCCCATGCCTGCCGGATCGGCAGCTTCGCGTCGACGATCTCCACCCGCCACCCGGCGGCGGCGAGCTGATCGCGCACCCGCAACGCGGCCTCGCTCGGGCCGTCGCCTGCTTCGGCGTCGCGGGCGCCGGCGAAGCTGGCGCTGTCGAGCACGAAGCCGAGCGCGGCGGCGTTCGGCTGGCGCAGCCCGGCCAGTTCGGCGCCGGTGTCGTCGTCACCGGCCGCGACGATCGCGGCGACCAGCCCTCCGGTCGTGACCCGGTCGTGCCCGGCGGACAGCACCCGGGTGAAGTCCTGGTCGGTGCCCAGGGCCACGGACGCCAGATCCTCGATCATCTCGGGCGTCGACCGCTCGATCAGGTCGGTGTGGCTCGCCTGCAGCGACTCCCGCGTCACCAGCTGGGTCCGGTAGCCCAGCTCGTCCAGGCGCACCAGGATCGAGGCGACGGCACTCACTGCCCATTCGAACGAGCCGGCCGCACCGGTGCCGCCGTGCGCCGACTCCCGTGGGTCGAGCAGCACCAGGGCCGAGCGCCGCGCGGGGCGGTCCTCCTGGCGCACCATCAGCTCGCCGCGGTGTGCGGTCGCCGGCCAATGGACCTTCCGCAGGTCGTCACCGTCGTGGTAGTTGCGGATGCTGACGTCCTCCTCGCCGTGCAACGCCACCATCTGCGGGGTCTCCCCGTCGTTGCCCACGCCCGACCCGGGCGGGTGCGACGCGCCGAGCGGGACCACCCGTGGCAGCACCAGCAGTTCGTCGGTGCTGTCCAGTGACCCGGTCACGTAGGTCAGCCCGAAGGGATCGCGCTGCGCCAGGGTCACCGGGCCGAGCGTGTACCGCCCGCGCAGGTGGCTGCGCACGACATACGAGACCTCGCGCGTCGCGCCCGGCTCCAGCCGGGCGACGACGAACCGCGGCCGGTCGCCGAGGACGTAGTCGATGCGTTCCTCGGCCAGGTAGAGCCGGCTGGAGCGCTGGTCGACGTTGGTGAACGTCACTCGCACCTCGGTGCGTTCGTCGGGCACCGCGGTCCGCGGCGTGACCGTGCGGCGCACCTCGATCCGCGGTGCCACGCGGCGGGCGAAGATCAGCGCCAACAGCGCGAGCACGACCAGCAGCACGCCCACCCGGACGATGTCCTCGAAGCCGAGGAAGAGTCCGGCCGCGGCGAGTACCACGCCCGCGGTGAGGAACCCACGGCCGAGTCCGGTGAACGTATGCCGCCGAGGTCGCGCCATCAGCGCACGCCGGAGGGCACCGCCACGCGTCGCACGATCTCGGCGAGCACTCCGCCGACACCACGATGCAGGTGCTGGTTGTCGCTGGACAGGATCACTCGGTGCGCGAGCACCGGCTCGATGAGTCGCTGCACGTCCTCGGGTATGACGTGGTCGCGCCCGGAGAGGGCGGCCGCTGCCCGAGCCGCGCGCAGCAGTTGCAGTGACGCCCGTGGCGAGGCGCCGAGCCGCAGTGCACTGCTGCCGCGGGTGGCCGCGGAGATGTCGACGATGTATTGCCGCAGGGCGGGGCTGGCGTGCACCTGCGCCACCCGGCGCGCCATCCGCTCGACGGTCGCGCCGTCGGCCACCGGGGTGAGCCGCTCCAGCGGCGATAGGCCGCCATGCACGTCGAGCATCTGCAGCTCCGCCCCCGGCGTGGGATAGCCCATCGAGATGCGCGCCATGAAGCGGTCACGCTGCGCCTCCGGCAACGGGTAGGTGCCCTCCATCTCGATGGGGTTCTGGGTGGCCATCACCATGAACGGTGCGCGCAGCCGGTAGGTGTCGCCGTCGACGGTGACCTGACCCTCCTCCATGCACTCCAGCAGCGCCGACTGCGTCTTGGGGGAGGCCCGGTTGATCTCGTCGCCGACCACGATGTTGGCGAAGATGGCGCCGCGGCGGAACTCGAAGGTGCGGGTGTCCTGATTGAACACGCTCACCCCCGTGACGTCGCTGGGCAGCAGGTCCGGGGTGAACTGGATGCGGCGCATCGGCGAGTCGATCGACCGCGCCAGGGCCTTGGCCAGCATGGTCTTGCCGACTCCCGGCACGTCCTCCAGCAGCAGGTGACCGCCGGCGAGCAGCACGACGACCGCCGTCTGGATGACCTCCGACTTGCCCTCGATCACCGAGGACACCGCCCGGTGGATGTCGTTCGCGACCTGCCGGACATCGTCGATGGTGGTGGTCTGTGCGGTGGCGGCGCCGGTCTCCGGGGTGACGGAGTCGGTGTCGGTGGTGGAGGACATGACTCGATCCTGCCTGATGGGCGCCCACCCTTGGACCTGATTCGGGCAACGACGCGATCCAATCGTTGCGTCCGACTCTACTCGTGCGCCACCGCCCGATCGCGCGCCTGCTCGGCCGGCCGCGCCGGTGTCGTCCCGGCGGCGTTCCACCCGGCGTTCGCGGCCGGCTCCCCACTTCTCCCCACCCTCCGGCGGCGTATGGCGCTCGCCGGCCTGACGACGCGCAATCGCGCGGAATCCGCGGCGCACTCCCAGCCGGTGAGCACCGTCGCGGGGTCCGAGGAGACCGATCTCGTGAGATTTCTCCCCACCCCGCCTCACCTCCGCTGACCTGCGAGAACACCGCAGGATGCGGCGCGGTGCCGACCGATCGGGGCGACAGGTGGGGGGAAGTGGAGTAGAGTGGGGCCAGTTGGTGAGGAGCGGTTCTTCGCGTGCGGCAGAGGAGGAGGTGCGATGCATGTTTCTCGGCACGTACACCCCTCGGTTGGACGAGAAGGGACGACTGG
This sequence comes from Flexivirga sp., assembly GCF_051955415.1. NCBI lineage: Bacteria > Bacillati > Actinomycetota > Actinomycetes > Micrococcales > Dermacoccaceae > Flexivirga > Flexivirga sp. Next base: position 12,195 of record NZ_JBQCGS010000051.1, on the reverse strand, counting down.
CGCTCCCGGCAAAATTCCGCGAGAAGCTCGCCGGCGGCCTGGTCGTCACCCGGGGGCAGGAGCGCTGTCTCTACGTGTTCGCCATGGCTGACTTCGAGCGGCTCACCGCGCAGATGAGCAATACCCCGGTCACCAACCGAGCGGTTCGCAACTTCCAGCGCGTGCTGCTGTCCGCGGCCTCGGACGAGATCCCCGACAAGCAGGGCCGCGTGACCATCCCCGCGGTGCTGCGTGACTACGCCGGACTGTCCAAGGACTGCACCGTCATCGGCACCGGCAACCGGGTCGAGGTGTGGGACACCGCCGCCTGGAACGACTTCCTCGCTGCCACCGAGGACGACTTCGCCGATCAGGGCGAGGAGGTGATCCCTGGCGGGCTGTTCTGACCCTCGGCCTCCATCCGCTTCTCGGGCGGGCGATTCCGGCACACCTTCCCCGGTGCCGGACTCACCGACTCCGACCGTTCGAGCGGCTGGGGACCAAGGCTCAGAAAGGCCCGTCGGGTTTCGCCATGCAGATATTCACCACGCACACGACCGCGCAGAAGGAGCAGGGTGTGACCGCAGGGGGCGCAGCCGACCGGCACACGCCGGTGCTCGCCGCCCGCATCACCGCCCTGCTCGCACCCGCGCTGGATCACCCCGGTGCCGTCTTCCTGGACGGCACCCTCGGCATGGGCGGCCACACCGAGGCGATCCTGTCGGCCTGCCCGACCGTGACCGTCTACGGCGTCGACCGCGACACCGACGCCCTCCGGCTGGCGGGGGACCGGCTGGCGTCATACGGCGACCGCTTCCAGCCCGTGCACGCCGTGTATGACGACGCGATCGAGGCGCTCGCCGAGCGCGGCGTGACCGCGATCGACGGCGCACTCTTCGACCTGGGTGTGTCCTCGCTGCAGCTGGACGAGACCGGCCGCGGTTTCGCCTACCGCGTCGATGCACCGCTGGACATGCGGATGGACCAGACGACCGGCCCGACCGCCGCCGACGTGCTCAACAGCTATTCCGCGGCCGACCTCGCCCGCATCCTGCGCGTCTACGGCGAGGAGCGGTTCGCCCGCAAGATCGCCGCCGCCGTGGTGCGCGAGCGCGAACGCGCGCCGTTCACCGACTCGGCCCGGCTGGTGGAGCTGCTGCGACGGGTGATCCCGGCCGCGTCCCAGCGCGCCGGCGGCCACCCGGGCAAGCGCACCTTCCAGGCCCTGCGCATCGAGGTCAACCGCGAACTGGCCGCGTGGGAGGCCGCGCTGCCGGAGGCGATCGACGCCCTCGCCGTGGGGGGACGGATCGCGGTGCTCTCCTACCACTCGCTGGAGGACCGCATCACCAAACGCAACCTCACCGCCGGCGCCACCAGCACGGCACCGCCGGACCTGCCCGTCGAGCTGCCCGAGCACGCGCCCTACCTGAAGCTGCTCACCCGCGGCGCCGAGCAGCCCCCCGAGCAGGAAATATCCGCCAACCCGCGCGCGGCGTCCGCACGCTTGCGCGCCGCCGAACGTATCCTCCCCACACACCGTGGGGTCCAGCAGTCCAGAATGAAGGGACTCTCGAGATGAGCCAGCTGACCGCCCTCCCACGGCCTGCGACACGGGCCGCCCGACCGGCTCGCCCTGCCTCGCGTGGCGCACGCAGCGCCGCGCCGGCCGCGCCCCGGCTGCGCGTCGTCGAGACCAAGGATGCGGCAGAGCACACCGGTGTCGGGTTCGTCGTGCTGTGCGTCCTGCTGCTGGTCCTCGGGCTCCTCTCGTTGCTGTTGCTCAACACCAACCGCGCGCAGGAGTCGTTCGCGATCGACAAGCTGCAGTCGAAGGCGGCGGCACTGACCGACCAGCAGCAGCAGCTGTCCAGCGAGATCGACGCGCAGTCGGCTCCGCAACAACTGGCGCTGCGCGCGCAGAAGATGGGTCTGGCGCCGGCGGCCAAGATCCGCTACGTCCGCAAGGCCGATGGCAAGATGCTCGGCGTGGCGAAACGGTCCGGCAAGGACTCCACGTTTACGGTGGGCACGCTGCCGTCGACACCCGCTTCGCGGGCCGCGGGCACGGCCGTCAGCACCGCCTCGGCAGGGTTGCTGGTGTCCAAGCCCAAGACCCTCACGGTGGAGAAGGCCAAGCCCGAGAAGTCGACCTCCGCCGCTGCGGCGAAGGGCGGCAAGACGTCCGAAAAGTCAACGAAGTCAACAAAATCCACGCAATCCACGCAATCCCAGCAGTCCACGGCGCCGGCTTCCGGAGCGGGCACATCCGCCACGTCCCCGTCCTCCGGCACGTCCCACAGCTCGTCCACGAAGTAGCCGACCCTCGCGAGGTAGACAGTGACCACGTCCCGACGCCCCGGTGCGCGCCCGCCGCGTCCCAGTGGTTCGGCTCGGGTGTCGGGGGGAAGCTCCCGCACCACCCCGAGGAGCGGCGCGGGGAAGCGCGCGGCCGGGACCGTCGGCAGCGGCGCGCGCCAACGGCCGGCTCGCGCCGAGGAGCACACCGCACGCAGCCACACCCCGCATGCGGCCAAGGCGTCGACCGCGCCACCGGCGCGGCCGCGTCGTCCCGTCGGGCTCGGCGTCGGCCACCCCCGGCGGCGTGCCCGCCTGCTGATGGTCGCGACCCTGATCGTCTTCAGCCTCTTCGGCGCCCAACTGTTGCGCATCCAGGGCTTCAACGCGCAGAGCGTGTCGCGTGACGTGCTCGCGTCCCGGCTGAACACCTCGGTGCTGCCCGCGTCCCGCGGCTCGATCGTCGGCGCGAACGGCGTGGTGCTGGCGGCCAGCCTCGACCGGGTCAACGTGACCGACGACCCGACCGCGACGGTGACCTACAAGAAGCGGGTCGACGGCCAGGTCGTCGAGGTCGGTCTCGCCGGCGCCGCGATCGACATCGCCGACGCGATCGGTGCCGAACCACAGCCGATCCTGGACGCCATGCAACAGGCCGCCAAACGCAAGTCGCGCTTCACCTACCTGCTCAAGGGCATCACCCCGCAGCAGTGGCGCCAGATCGCCCAGCTCGGCATACCGGGCGTCTACAGCGAGGCCAGCACCGAGCGCGACTACCCGCAGGGCACCTCGCTGGCGCCGTTGCTCGGCTGGGTCAACGGCAGCGGTCAGGGCGGCGGCGGCGTCGAGCAGATGGAGCAGAAGGCGCTCAACGGCACCCCCGGCAAGCACGTCTACGAGCAGGCGCCCGACGGCACGGTGATCGCCACCGGCGACAACCAGGACACTCCGGCGGTGGACGGCAAGGACGTCCAGCTGACCATCGACAACGACCTGCAGTGGTACTCCCAGAACGCCATCGCCGAGGCGGTCAAGCAGTCCGGTTCGCTGTCCGGTGAGGTCGTGGTCATGGACACCCAGCAAAACCTCAAGGCGGTCGCCAGCTATCCCAGCTTCGACAACAACAACGTCGCCGCGGCGCAGGCCGGCGAGCTGCAGTCCAAGCCGTTCACCCAGGCCTACGAGCCCGGTTCGACCAGCAAGGTCATCACCATGGCCGCGCTGCTCGAGCGCGGGAAGTCCACCCCGACCACCCACGTCGTCGTGCCGCCGACCCTGACCCGCGCCGGGGAGACCTTCCACGACGCCGAGAAGCACGGCACCGAACACCTGACCCTGGCCGGTGTGCTGTCGCAGTCGTCCAACATCGGCACGATGATCGAGGGCAGCAAACTCGACAAGGGCACCCTCTACCACTTCATGCGCGCCTTCGGCCTCGGCCAGACCTCCGGCATCGGCTTCCCCGGTGAGTCGCAGGGCGTCTTGGCGCCCTACAAGAACTGGAGCGCCAGCCAGCGCTTCACGGTGATGTTCGGCCAGGGTCTGGCGACGACCGCGGTCCAGGAGGCGTCGGTGTTCGCGACCGTCGCCAACGGTGGCGTGAAGGAGCCGGTCACACTGATCAAGGGCATCGGCACCGACGGCAACTACACCGCGCCGCAGGACGATCGCAAGCCCACCCGGGTCATCTCGAAGTCGACCGCAGACCAGCTCACCAAGATGATGGAGGGCGTGGTCTCCCAGACAGGCACGGCCAAGGCCGCGGGCGTCGACGGCTACTCGGTGGCCGGCAAGACCGGCACCGCCGACCGCTACGACTCCGCGCTCGGGCGCTACAACGGCGTGACCGCGTCGTTCATCGGCTTCGCACCGGCCAAGAACCCCCGCTACATCGTCGCGGTGACGCTGCAGCGGCCGACCAAGGGCAGCCAGTTCGGCGGCGACGTGGCCGGCCCGGTCTTCTCCAAGATCATGGGCTACGCACTGACCAAGGGCGGCGTGCCGCCCACCGGCAAGCAGGCCTCGCCCTACCCGTTGACCTACGAGCCCGCGGGCAGCCGCAAACCCTGAGAAACAGATGATCGCGTTCACCCTCGAAAACATCGCCACGGTCACCGGCGGCACGCTGCACGGCGAGGACCGGCTGGTCGACGGCCCCGTGGTCACCGACTCGCGCGAGGCACTGCCGGGCAGTCTGTATGTCGCCCGCGTCGGCGAGCACGCCGACGGCCACGACTTCGCCGCCCCCGCCATGACGGCCGGGGCCGTCGGGGTCCTGGGCTCGCGGCCGCTGCCCGGCATACCCACCGTCGTGGTCGCCGACGTGCCGCAGGCCTTCGCCGACCTGGCCCGCGCCGTCGTCGATAAGGCGCCGCAGCTGCGGATCATCGGCATCACCGGCAGCTCCGGCAAGACCTCCACCAAGGACCTGCTCGCACAGGTGCTGGCGCCGGCCGGTGAGACCATCGCACCGGTGGGCTCCTACAACTCCGAGGTCGGCGTGCCGTTGACCGTGTGCCGCGTGACGGCCGGGACCCGCTTCCTGGTCGCCGAGATGGGCGCCACCAACATCGGCAACATCGCCTACCTGACCCGCATCGCACCGCCCTCGATCGGCATCGTGCTCAACGTGGGCACTGCCCACGTGGGGGAGTTCGGCTCCGTCGACGCGATCGCGCAGACCAAGGGCGAGCTCGTCGAAGCGCTGCCGGCCTCCGGCCTGGCGGTGCTCAACGCCGACGACCGCCGGGTGGCCGCGATGGCGGCCCGCACCGACGCACGCGTCGTGACGGTCGGCCGCGGCGACGACGCGCAGGTGCGCGCCACCGACGTCATGCTGGACGACCAGGACCGGCCGTCGTTCACGATCATCGGCCTGGACGGTGTCGAGGCGCTGCCGGTGCGGCTCGGCCTTCACGGCGAGCACCAGGTCGGCAACGCGCTGGCCGTCGCGGTCGCCGCGCGCGAGCTGGGCAACGCGCCGGAGCAGATCGCCGCCGGGCTCGCGGGGGCCCGCCCGGTCAGCCGCTGGCGGATGGAAGTCCACCAGCTGCCCAGCGGCGTGACGCTGATCAACGACGCCTACAACGCCAACCCCGACTCGATGAGCGCGGCGCTGGGCGCGCTGCAGCGGATGGGGCACGGCAGGCGCACCATCGCCGTCCTCGGCGAGATGCGTGAGCTCGGCGACACCAGCCGGCAGGCACACCACGACGTGGGAGCCACCGCGGCCCGGCTCGGCGTCGGTGTCGTGGTGGCCGTCGGCGGGGGAGCCGAGCCCATTGCGGCCGCCGCGCGGGAGGCCGGGGTCTCGGTCCGTCTCGCCGCCGACGTGGAGGAAGCGCACCGGATCGTGATGCAACTCTTGGCGCCGTCAGACGTCATACTCTTCAAGTCAAGTCGTGATTCCGGCCTGCGATACCTCGGGGACCGGATCACTGTCGAGCAAGGTGGGTACCTCCAAGAACATGGACCGACGCATGCGTAGGCCCCGAAACGCGCCCGTCCCCGGAGGTCGGCTCCGGTGAAACTCGTACTCATCGGAGCGCTCGTCGCGCTCGTCATCGGGCTGCTCGGCACCCGGGCGTTCATCAAGCTGGCGGTCCGCAAGGGCTGGGGCCAGTTCGTCCGCGACGACGGACCGACCAGTCACCACACCAAGCGCGGAACGCCCCAGATGGGCGGCACGGTCATCATCGCCGGTTCGGTGCTCGGCTATGCGCTGGCGCATCTGCTCACCTGGGACGCGCCCACGGCATCGGGCATGCTGGTGCTCTTCCTGATGGTCGGCCTGGGCTTCGTCGGCTGGCTCGACGACTGGCTGAAGATCTCGCACCAGCGTTCCCTGGGGCTGCGGTCGGCGGAGAAGCTCGTCGGTCAGACGGTCGTGGCGGTCATCTTCGCGATCCTGGCCACCAAGTTCTCCCGCGGCGGCATCACCCCGGCCAGCTACCACATCTCGTTCGTGCGGGACACCTGGGTCAATCTGGCCGCCGGCGGCACGGTGCTGGGCGTCATCCTCTTCGTCATCTGGGCCAACCTGATGATTGCCGGCACGAGCAACGGGGTGAACCTCACCGACGGGCTGGACGGCCAGGCGACCGGCGCCTCGGTGATGGTGTTCGGCGCCTACGTGCTGATCAGCGTCTGGCAGTTCAACCAGAACTGCCAGTTCGTCACCTCCTCCAAGTGCTACGACGTGCGTGACCCGCTCGACCTGGCCGTGGTGTCCGCGTGCGTCATGGGCGCCTGCTTCGGCTTCCTGTGGTGGAACGCCTCACCGGCCAAGATCTTCATGGGCGACACCGGGTCGCTCGGCCTCGGCGGCGCGCTCGCCGGCCTGGCGATCACCACCCGCACCGAACTGCTGGTGATCATCCTCGGCGGCCTCTTCGTGCTGGAGACGATGTCGGTCATCCTGCAGGTCGGCTACTTCAAGCTGACCAAGAGCAGCAACGGCGGCGTCGGCAAGCGGCTGTTCCGGATGACGCCCATCCACCACCACTTCGAACTGCTCGGCTGGGAGCAGATCACCGTGACGATCCGGTTCTGGATCATCTGCGGCCTGTGCGTCGCCGCCGGCCTCGGCATCTTCTACGCCGAATGGATCGTCGGCGGTGTCTGACGGCGGGTCCGACGAGCCGGATGGCGGCCGGCGTGCACTGACGCACCGGGACGCCGACTGGGCGGGTCTGCGGGTCGTCGTGGTCGGCCTGGGCGTCTCCGGCTTCGCCGCCGCGGACGCGCTGATGCAGCGTGACGCCGTCGTCACCGTGGTCAGCCGCGACTCGGGCGGCACGATGGACAAGCGGGCGCAGATCCTGGAGGTCCTCGGGGTCACCGTGCTCTTCGGCGACGACGTGCCGGCTGCCCCGCCCGAGGGCACCCAGCTGGTCGTCACCTCACCGGGGGTCCCGCCCGCCCATCCCTTCCTCGTCGCCGCCGCCGACGCCGGCATCCCGGTGTGGGGGGAGGTCGAGCTGGCCTGGCGGATGCGCCCCGCCGAGGGCGCCGCGCCCTGGCTGACCATCACCGGCACCAACGGCAAGACCACCGCGGTCACCATGCTGGAGTCGATCCTGCAGGCCGCCGGCCTGCGCGCCACGGCCGCCGGGAACGTCGGCACCCCGATCCTGGAGGCGGTGCTGCACCCCGAGCCGTTCCAGGTGCTCGCGGTCGAACTCTCCAGCTTCCAGATCCACTGGTCGGCGAGCCTGTCGCCATACGCCTCGTGCTTGCTGAACGTCACGCCCGACCACCTCGACTGGCACGGTTCGTATGACGAGTACCGGCGCGTCAAGGGCCGGGTCTTCGAGCGGACCCAGGTGGCCGCCGTCTACAACGCGCAGGACCCCACGACCGAGCAACTGCTGATGGACGCCGACGTCGTCGAGGGCTGCCGCGCCATCGGCTTCACCACCGGCACACCGGCGATCTCCATGGTCGGCGTGGTCGACGACGTGCTGGCCGACCGGGCGTTCATCGAGGACCGCCGCACCAGCGCCGCCGAGCTGGCCACCCTGGAGGACCTGACCGTCGACGGCGTGCCGCCCGCGCCGCACTACGTCGCCGACGCGCTGGCCGCGGCCGCGCTGGCGCGTTCGTTCGGCGTCGCGCCCGCGGCGGTCCGGGACGGCCTGCGCGCCTACCGTCCGCAACCGCACCGGGCGCAGGGTGTCGGCCGGGTCGACGACGTGCTCTACATCGACGACTCCAAGGCGACCAATACCGACGCCGCGCTGGCCTCGGTGACCGCCTACGACGACATCGTCTGGATCGCCGGCGGGTTGCTGAAGGGTGCCGACGTCGACGCGCTGGTGCGGGCGGCGGCGCCCCGGCTGCGCGGTGTCGTGCTGCTCGGCCGGGACCGGGCCCGGCTCGCGGACGCATTGCGCCGACACGCGCCCGATGTCCCGGTGGTCGACGTCGCGAGCGCGGACACTGGGGCCATGGCCCAGGTAGTCCGCGCTGCGCAATCGCTCGCCCGGCCCGGTGACGTGGTGCTGCTGGCGCCCGCGGCGGCGTCGATGGACATGTTCGACAACTACGGGGCCCGCGGTGACGCCTTCGCCGCTGCGGTGCGGGATCTGCTGTGACCTCCACGAGTTCCTCCTCGCAGCCGTTCGACCTGTCCCGGTTCCAGCCCAAGAGCCTGATGCGCCGGCTGGAGTCGCCGGTCGCGCCCTACTACCTGTTGCTCGGTTCCACCGGGATGCTGCTGCTGTTCGGCCTGGTGATGGTGCTGTCGGCCTCCAGCGTGACCTCCTACCAGGCGAGCGGCTCGTCATACACCGTCTTCAAGAACCAGGCGATGTATGCCGCGATCGGTGTCGTCGTCGCGGTGATCGCCACCCGGGTGCCGGTCCGCATCTGGAAGTGGCTGGCGCTGCCGGCGTTCACCGGTGCGGTGCTGCTGCAGCTGGCGGTGTTCTCGCCGATCGGGCGCACCGTGCAGGGCAACCGCAACTGGATCGGCCTGGGCAGCTTCACCCTGCAACCGTCCGAGGCCGGCAAGATCGCCGTCATCCTGGTCTCGGCGATGATCCTGACCCGCAAGCGCAAGGTGCTCGGGGAGTGGCGGCACGTGGTGATCCCGCTCTTCCCGATGGCGGCGCTGCTGCTCGGTCTGGTGCTGCTCGGCCACGACCTCGGCACCACGATGGTGCTGGGCGCGATCGTCGGCGCGATCCTGTTCGTCGCCGGTGTGCGGATGCGCCTGTTCGCCGTCGTCGGGGCCTTCGCGGCAGCCGTCGTCGCGGCGTTCGTGGCGACCAACAGCAACCGCACGGGCCGGTTGGACGCCTGGCTGGGCACCTGCATCAACGCGCACACCCAGGGCTGTTACCAGAAGGTGCACGGCCTCTACGCCATGGCCGACGGCGGCTGGTGGGGTGTCGGCCTCGGCGCGAGCCGGGAGAAGTGGTCGTGGCTGCCGGAGGCGCACAACGACTTCATCTTCGCGATCATCGGTGAGGAACTCGGGCTGCCCGGCACGCTGGCCGTCGTCGCGCTGTATGTCGCCCTCGGCTATGCATGTTACCGGCTGATCGTGACCAGCAAGGACTTCTTCGTCCGGCTGGCCACCGCCGGTGTGATGACCTGGATCCTGGTGCAGGCGATGATCAACATCGGCTCGGTCACCGGGCTGCTGCCGATCATCGGTGTGCCGCTGCCGCTGGTCTCCTCCGGTGGCTCGGCGCTGGTCACGACGCTTCTCGCGCTCGGCATCCTGATCTCGTTCGCCCGCAACGAGCCGACCTGCAAGGCGGCGCTGGCCGCCCGGCCCGGCGCGGTGACGCGCACGCTGGCGGTGCTGCCGCGAGGCCGCCGCTGAGCGGGTGATCCGCCCGCCCTCCGAGGCGTCCGGACAACTCGCTACTGTCGTCACTTACTCGCCGGATACGCCGCGAACCGGCGAGTGACTCGCAACTGTCGTCACTTACTCGCCGCAGGCACCGCGAACCGGCGAGCAACTCGCAACTGTCGTCACTTTTTCAGGCACGAGGATCATGAGTCAGCCTTCTCCCCGTTTGAAGTCCGCCCTGCTCGCCGGTGGTGGCACCGCCGGCCACGTGTCGCCGCTGCTGGCGACCGCGGACGCGCTGCGTCGTCGCCACCCCGAGGTGCGGATCACCGTGCTGGGCTCGCACGGCGGGTTGGAGGAGACGCTGGTGCCGGAGCGCGGTTACGACCTGCGGCTCATCGACAAAGTGCCCTTCCCGCGCCGACCGAACGCTGCGGCGGTGCGTTTCCCGGTCGCGTTCCGCCGGGCGCAGCGCGACGCCGCCGCGATCATCCGGGAGGTCGGTGCGCAGGTGGTCGTCGGCTTCGGCGGCTACGTCAGCCCGCCGGCATTCCTGGCCGCCCGGAAGCTGCATGTGCCGATCGTGGTCCACGACGGCAATGCGCTGGCCGGGCTCGCGACCAAACTGGGTTCGCGTTTCAGTCCGTATGTCGCCACGGCCTTCTCGGTCACCAAACTGCCGCATGCGCAGGTGGTCGGGATGCCGTTGCGCCGTGAGATCACCACCCTCGACCGGGCCGCGCTGCGCCCGGAGGCGCTGGCCACGTTCGGGCTGCGTGACGACCTGCCGACGCTGCTGGTCACCGGCGGATCCAGTGGCGCCGTCCGGATCAACGAGCCGGTCGCGGCAGCTGCAGCCGCCTTCCGGTCCGCCGGCGTGCAGGTGCTGCACGTCACCGGCAAGGGCAAGGAGGTCCCCGTCCCCGCCGGTGGACCGGATGAGGCTGCCTACGTGGTGCTGCCGTATGCCGACCGGATGGACCTGGCCTACGCGGCCGCCGACCTGGTCGTCACCCGGTCCGGCGGCAACATGGTGTGCGAGACATCCACCATCGGGTTGCCGGCGATCTTCGTGCCGTTGCCGGTCGGCAACGGCGAGCAGCGTCTGAACGCCGCCGATGTGGTGGACGCCGGAGGAGCGTTGCTCGTCGACAACGACGACTTCACCGCCGATTACGTTGCGCAGCAAGTGATCCCGCTGGCCAAGGACTCGACGCGACTCGAGGCGATGGCGGACGCAGCCCGTGCCCAGGGTCACGGCGACGCCGACGAGCGCTTCGTAGACATGATCGAAGGGGCCGCCGCGCATGGGTGATGGGACCAACCACCGCTTCGACTTCGCCGCGCCGCTCCCGGCATTGGCGGACATCCCCGCCGCGCACCTGATCGCGATCGGCGGATCGGGTATGTCGGGTGTCGCGCGCCTACTACTGGCCGCCGGCGTGCGGGTGTCCGGGTCCGACCGGGGTGACAGCCCCGTGCTGGAGCAGTTGCGCGCCGCGGGTGCCGAGGTGTGGATCGGTCAGACCGCCGAGAGTGCGGGCCGCGTGCCGCAAGACGCCGTCGTGGTGGTGTCGTCGGCCATCGCGGAGGACAACCCCGAGTTGGCGGCGCTTCGTGCCCGTGGCCGGCGGGTGCTGCACCGTGCCCAGGCGCTCGGTGTGCTGATGGCGGGCCGCGCCGCGCTCGCGGTGGCCGGCGCCAACGGCAAGACGACCACCAGCGCGATGGCCACTGTCGCGCTGCGTGCGGTCGGCGCCGATCCGTCGTTCGCCATCGGCGCGCCGATCGCCGGCATCGGTGCCAATTCTGCCGTCGGACAAGGGGATTCGTTCGTCGTCGAAGCCGACGAGAGCGACGGGTCGTTCGTCGTCTACCACCCGCGGGTGGCGATCGTGACCAGCGTCCGGGATGACCACCTGGATTTCTACGGCACCTCCGAGCGCTTGCAGGCGGCGTATGCCGAGTTCGTCGACACCATCCGCGACAGCGGACTGCTCGTCGCGTGTGCCGACGATCCGGGTGCTGCCGCACTGGCGGCCCGGCATCGTGAGCTGGGCCGGCGGGTGGTGACCTACGGTCGGACCGCCGACGCAGACCTGAGGCTGGCCGATGAGTCGGGGACCGGCTTCGACTGGAGCGGGGCGTTGCTGCCCGCTGCCGGAGGCCGGGTTCCGTTGCGGCTGAAGGTTCCCGGCGGGCACAACCTGCAGAACGCCACCGGAGTCGCGCTGGCGCTCACCGAAGGATTCGGATTGCCGCTGGAGCAGGTCGCCGCAGGCCTCGGCGAATTCACCGGATCGGCCCGCCGGCTGGAGCCTCGGGGCGAGGCCGGGGGAGTGCGCGTCATCGACGACTACGCGCACAACCCCGACAAGCTCGACGCCGCGGTGCGGGCCGGGCTGGGACTGCGTGACGGTGGGCGGCTGATCGCGGTGTTCCAGCCGCACCTGTTCTCCCGGACGCAGCACGCCGCAGCGGGTCTGGCGGCCGCGTTGTCGTCGGCCGACGTCGCCGTCGTGCTCGACGTCTACCCGGCGCGTGAGGCGCCGGTGCCCGGAGTGACCGGTCACCGGGTCGCCGCCCACGTGACCGGGGCGCAGGGCGGCTACGCC